>NZ_JAAHGK010000575.1:0-4593 GCF_010672505.1 Okeania sp. SIO2B9
AAACCACCCCCTAACCCCTCCAAGGAGGGGAAGTCACCGAGTCAGGAGTTAGAGTTAGAATAAATAGCTTTGATACCATTTATTAGGTCGGAATTTATCTTTTTAGTCCAATGGATATCTCCTATAAAGTCTTTTAATTGCCCAAATTAATTCGTAATATTCTTTTTCCAAATTGGTATTATCTTCTCTCAAAATTAAAGATATATATAAATACAGCAGATTCCATGTAAATGTGGCAAAGTAGTTTAGAGTCCAAATAATGAAAGTAATTTTTAACAAAATACTCAGGATTGGAAAAACTATATTCTTTCTTTCCTACTACCTACTACCGACTCCCTGCTCCCTACCGTACTTCATAAACCACCAAATACTCTGTAAATGTAGAGGTGTAATATGCAACGACCAATAGGTATAGATTTATTTGCAGGTGCAGGAGGTATGACTCTGGGCTTTGAACAAGCAGGATTTGATATACTTGTTTCTGTAGAATTAGACCCCATTCACTGTGCCACTCATCAATTCAATTTTCCTTTTTGGCCAATATTATGTCGTAGCATAGTTGATATTACTGGAGATGACATTAGACAGTTATCAGATATTAAAAATAAAGAAATTGATGTAATTTTTGGTGGTCCTCCTTGCCAAGGTTTTTCTCTGATGGGAAAACGTACCTTAGATGACCCACGCAATACACTTATATCTCATTTTGTTCGATTAGTTTTAGAGTTAAAACCTAAATATTTTGTCATAGAAAATGTCAAAGGATTAACAGTAGGAAAGCAAAATTTTTTTCTTGAGGAAGTCATTGACAAATTATCTAAAAATGGTTATCAAGTTCAGCAACCTTACCAAATTTTAAATGCTGTCAATTATGGTATACCGCAAAATAGGGAAAGATTATTTTTAATGGGATGTAAAAAAGGTTTAATCTTACCAAATTATCCTCTAGCAATTACAAATATTTCTACCGATAAAAAATCAGAAAACTTGATCACTGTTAAGGATGCAATCGGAGATTTGCCAGAAGTAGAAAATTATCCAGAACTATTAGAAAGAGATTGGATAAAAGTAGAAAATGATTATGGTAAACCAAGCAAGTATGCTATAAAATTGCGTAATATTGAACGTTTTAATAATGACTATTCTTATAAACGTGAATACGATCAAACAATATTAACCTCTAGTTTACGCACAAGACATACAGAAAAATCAAGAGAAAGATTTAATGCTACAGCACCAGGAAAAATTGAATCAGTAAGCCACTTTTATAGACTTAATCCTGATGGTATTTGTAACACACTCAGAGCTGGAACACCAAGTAGTAAAGGGGCATATACTTCTCCAAGACCAATACACCCATTTACACCCAGATGTATCACAGTTAGGGAAGCAGCAAGATTACATTCATATCCTGATTGGTTTAGATTTCATGTAACAAAATGGCATGGTTTTAGACAAGTTGGAAATTCAGTGCCACCCCTATTAGCAAAGGCAGTAGCTCAAGAAATTATTCATGTTTTAAATATTAAACCACTTCAACCTAGAGGAAAAAAAATCAAGTTAGAAAAATGGGAAAATTTAGAGTTTAATATGTCTATGGCCGCTAAAAAATATCAGGTAGATCGACATACTATTGCGCCAAGAAGTAGAAAAAAAATAATTAGTTGATATTATATTAATTAAATTAACAAATAAACTCAGAATTTATTTATTTTCATATTCCGGCAGTCTTGTAACCGTAATAGTATTGATTAAACTTGGGACAAATTATCTAATGATTTTAGCTGCGATCGACTCAGCTCCAATTAAAAAAAACGGTGGATCTTCGGAGCTTCCCGTAGGGTGGGATGGCGAGGAGACCTGCGCCATATCCAATCTACACAAGAGAGAGGATATATTTCGGTTTCTTTCCTACTCACAGTTTTTTCCACTCCAGGTATCCCTTACTCCCCTACTCTCTGCTCCCTTTTCACTCAAATTTATTGTCCTAACCAAAGAAGGTAATTTTTAAGTATTTTTTGCACAGTTGTGTAATTAACTTCTATCACTACAAATTAATTAATATGTGTTTGTGTAAAATCCTCATTTGTCAATTCGTTATTATCAAAAACATTAAATATATCTATTTCTTTACTAGATAACTTATTCATTTGTTTTGCAAACTTAGAAGCTAATTGTTTAGTATGAATTTGCAACTTTGGCCCTGAAATGCCCAGCCGAATAATCATATTGTCTACCACTGATGTCTGAATGATTGGCTCATCATTTACATAAGTACCATTAGCACCAAAATTGACCATCATCCAACCAGATGAATTTTTCCATAATTCTGCATGATGGCGAGAAACTACTGCACTATAAATTATTACATCATTCTGAATTATTTAATTATTTAATGGCTTTGTTGCATGAAAGTGGCGATCGCGACAACTCCCCTGAGTGGAGTAAACTAGATTTCAACTTTGTAGCTTTTGGGTTTACCTATTTGAATCATACGGTTAAGCATGGCACATTGTATGAATAACTCCACTGCCTGAGCATCAAATTTTCGTCGCCGCAACTTCCCTCCAAATATCACTTTGAGCCTAAACATCGTGGTTTTCCTTCGGAATGCTGCGCAAACTGATAGGGAGCATCGATGGTAGCCACTTTCACGTTTCCATTTCTTGCGTCCTACAATTCTTATTCTTCTGAGGTTTTCATCTCTGGGATGAGGTGCGCATTTACAGTTGCCATGTTGACCTATTACCGCATTTTTCCTTGGTGGAATCGTTGTCTTTGCTCCTCGTTGCCTAGCTTTCTCGTAACACTTATACTTATCATAGGCTCCGTCTCCTGATACTTGGGCTATTTCCACATTTACTCTATCTAATAGGTCAGAAAATACTTGATCATCACTTACATCATTGGTAGTCACTACCCCGCTGACAATTTCCCCTGTGGCCTCATTTACTCCTAGATGTAATTTACGCCATGTCCTGCGTTTACCTACACCATGAATCCTGGTTTTCCATTCCCCTTCACCATAGACTTTAACTCCCGTAGAATCCACTACTAGATGAATAGCTTCATGAGTTGGTATAACTGGCAGTTGAACATTCAGTTTTTGTAAGCGACGGGATATAGTGCTATGGTCTGGTACTGGTAAATCTAAGTTCATCAATTGAAATATAGATTCTACAACACCTTCAGTCTGTCGTCCGGCCAAACTAAACAATGATTGTATAGTCACCATAAATTCAATGGCTGTGTCACTATAGGTATTTGATGCTCCCCTACGTCCATTTTTTTGTTGGTTTACCCACTGCTCTATTACTTCATCATCAGCGCCAAAATGTGAGACTTCCTCTCTGTTTTAGGGAAGCATCATATTCAGACCAGTTGCTGAGTCGGTACTTGGACTTGGACTTACTCATTTCTATGTTGGTCTAGGTTTGTTGTGCTACGCACTGCATATTTTTACCCTATTTGCTATCTTTATGCAACAAAGCCTTATTTAATTATTAATTCTTCGGTAATCACTGATACTAATTTATTTAACTATACTAAAATTATTGATGTATTTGTAAATCATCTATAATGTTTTCTCGATCATCTTTTGAAATATTAGAGTTTTTTCTCCATTGTGACTTTACCCCATCAATTTTTTCCTTAGCTTCTGCTGTAACTTCTTGAATTTTGGTAGAAAAATCATTTGAAGTTTGCTTACTTTTTCTGGACTTTTTTTCTGTAGACTTACTTTGAAATTCTTCTACTTTTTGTTTAGCTTGCTCTGTAACTACTTGTGCTTTTTCTTGAGCTTGCTCTTTAACAACTTTAGCAGTTTCTTGAAAACCTACAAGTAAT
This sequence comes from Okeania sp. SIO2B9, assembly GCF_010672505.1. Lineage (NCBI taxonomy): Bacteria > Bacillati > Cyanobacteriota > Cyanophyceae > Oscillatoriales > Microcoleaceae > Okeania > Okeania sp. SIO2B9. The sequence continues at coordinate 3,847 of NZ_JAAHGK010000575.1, forward strand.
TTTTTTGCTTCACGTTTTGCTACATTAATATGTTCTCTAGTTTTCACTAAATCTTCTTGTAAAAAATCTTGAACCAGACCTATTTTTTGAGTAACTCCTTCAGTATAACATTGAGGATTTTCTATAGAACTATTGACTACTATTACCCGTTTATTACCAGCACTGGAAACTGCTTCTGGTGGTAATAAATAAATACTATTTAAAACACCTCGCCACCCATTAGATTTAAACAAATAATTAACTACTGCACCTGTTTTAATGTTGAGAAGGTATTCTACAATTAACCCTACCTTCTCTCCTGTATTAGTCCATACTTCATTTCCAATTATATTTACAGTATTATTGAATTTATCTAAACTCTCTTGTGCTGAGTCTCCATTAACTAGAGTAGCATCAGTGCCAATAGTCTCAATTTGTTTCCAAGCAAAAACTTTTTTCTGTTTACCAAAAATACCAGACTTACATATAAAACCTATGACTTGATGAGATTGAGTATTCAGGCACAATTGTTCTATTCTACCCTGGTCTTCAACCGTTTTTTTGTCAAGGACAAACCTCTTCAACAGTTGACTATGTTTCATTACTTCTGGTATTTTATTCATAAATTTTACTCCTAAAACATAATTTTGATAAATTTATTGAACAATTTAAGAAGGAAATTAAGAAATAAATTTAACCCCTCAATAAATGGGAGTAGACTAGCAGTTAGGGAAGGATTTTACGCTATTTAAGGATTGTTTATGAGGA
>NZ_JAAHGK010000576.1:0-4590 GCF_010672505.1 Okeania sp. SIO2B9
GACAGGAGAAATGGGAATGAACGAGGAGGTAGGAGTAAGAATTTTAAGAATGATTTTTATGCCCAACTCTGGCCTAAAATACTAACTTTTTGAGCGTGAAGAACTGAAAACCAGGCACTTTTTAAAGGCCCCAAAAAGGCTAAAACCTTTATCTGTAAATACTTTTAGATTTAATCAACAAGCCCTAAACTAGAGTGTAATAACTCAAAAAATCATTTTCCGTGTTTTTTTTCTAAAAAAATCTTCCCTTTTCCCTATTCCCTACCTTTACAAAAAGTCTATATCTTTTTCACGCCTATATCTATTAATTTGGTATTATGATCCAGCGTTATTAAGTAACCTGATAATATCTTGATAACCATTAAATTCTGCAAGCATTAAAGCCGTACAACCGCCTTGATTTTTATCATTCAAATTAGCACCATAATCAATTAATAGTTTTACAGCTTCAGCATGGCCTTGATATGCTGCCCACATTAAAGCTGTCGCTTCATTATCATCTCTAAGATTAATATCAGCTCCTTTTTCTAAGAGTATTTTTAATGTTTCAATATCGCCTTGATATGCTGCTTTCATCATTGGAGTAGAACCACCTTGAGCAGAAATATTAACATCTGCCCCTACATCTAGCAAAACATTAATAATTTCTTGATGTTTTTGCCATATTGCCAAAGTTAAAGCTGTTTCTCCAAGATGTTTACTATTCAATAAAGATGTCAAATTTTGCTTTTCTATTTTGTTCAATAAAATTGATACAATATCCGTATAACCATGAAAAATTGCTCCAAATAAAGGAGTATCACCTGCTTGATTCTTAGTAACAATTTCAGCCCCATAATTTAGCAGTAGTTTTACCATTTTGGTATGATTTTCTACTACAGCAAAACTTAAAGCTGTTTCTCCTTCTAAATCTTGAGAATTAACATCAGCATGAGCATCCAATAAAGTAGAAGCGATCGCTACATTTCCTTCTGCAGCAGCAGCCATCAAAGCTGTACCACCATTTCTACTTTTAATATTAACATCTGCCCCTGCTTCTAACAAAACTTTTACTACTTCTAAATGACCTAGGTCAGCAGCTAAAATGAGTGGATTTTCTCCATCTTTGTCTTTAAAATTAATATCAGCACCAGCTTTTAATAGAGTCTTTACAGCAGGTAAATCACCTGTTTCTGCTGCTTGCATTAACCATGTTTTACCTTGTAAATTTCTAGTATTTACATTCACACCATGATTAATCAAAATTTCTCTTATTTCTGCATAATTACTATCAGCAACTATAGATAAAGTAGACTCATCGACCCTCGCCCCACCATCTAGTAAGACCTTAACTACATCTTGATAACCTTGACTCGTTGCTAAACCCAAGGCTGTATCATGGTCTTTATCCACCACGTTAACATCAGCTCCAGCAGCGATTAATTGATTGGCCACTGCTACATAACCATTCATTGAAGCAACCATGAGTGGGGAACTACCATCATCATTTTTGCCATTGACATCAGCACCCCTACTTAACAAAAGTTCTACTATTTCCGCCCGTCCATGAGCTGCAGCTAACATCAAAGCTGTAACACCCAATTTTTTTCTTATATAGTTGACATCAGCACCTTTATCTAGTAAAGCAGAGGCTATTTGAGCATACCCCTTTTCTGCAGCAATCATTAAAGCCGTTGTACCATCTAGAGCTTGAGCATTAGCATCAATATTTTGAGCCAGCAAGGTACATACTTGGGCAAAATTAGCATTTTTAACAGCCTGGACTAAGAAAATTTCTTCTTTTTGCGAAGCCATACCGACAACCATAATCTACGTTTTTAAGATCACATAAGATTAACTTGCTGTTATGCTAACTTTTATGAAGTTTTTTTACTAATCCCAGAGAGAAGATTAATTATGGATCTGCCAATTCCAGAATCTATTAAACCATGGCTCAATTTTTTTCATCCCGCCATTATGTGGATACTATTGGCCTTGACAATTTACGCCTTATATCTCGGCATCAAAGTTCGTAATAGTAGAACTGCTACAGATACAGAAAAGAAAAAAGAATTTGCTAAATTTAAAATCAAACATCACCAAGTTGGCTCCTTTCTCTTAGCTTTTATGGTTTTAGGGTCTCTTGGTGGAATGGCCGTCACTTATATCAATAATGGAAAATTATTTTTTGGCCCTCATCTCTTAGCCGGGTTAGGCATGACAGGAGCGATCGCTATCTCTGCATCTTTAACTCCTTTTATGCAGAAAGGCCAAGATTGGGCTCGCTACAGTCATATTGTTCTTAATGTGTCAATTCTTGGTCTTTTTAGCTGGCAAGCGGTAACGGGAGTCGAAATTATGTTAAGGATAATTAGCAATATGTAAAAGATTGGAATTAATCAGGGGATTAAATTTTTCCCTGATTTTTAGGTTCCATATCTTTTACTTGCGTTTTCTTTGTTTGGGAAATGGCAAGTTATGAGTGGTATGAAAATCTACTTGAGTTTTGTGACTCAAGCATCTAGATACTTGTTGTACTATTTTAAGTAATAAACTATCGCCAGTTTTTTGAATCAAACTAGGAGACATTTTCCGAATAAACTGGGGAAATTTTACACCTACGGTCAAATCCAAATCCCATTTTGCACCAGTCATCACAGGAGGCAGTCCTAACTTTTGAATTTCCTCTTGAGTAAAAAACTGTTCTGTGGGTAACTCTAGCAACTTCATTTCTGATTGAAAGTTTACTTGATATCCAGGAGGTGTATAATTAGGCACTGGGATATATCTAATTTTATATATTCCTGCGGAGTCTGGTGGTACCAATTCCAGACCTACTCTAGCTTCAACCTGGTATCCAAAAGAACCAAATTTTCCGAGCGACAAATCATAGCCATTTTCTCCAATAGGCTCAACTTTCATCGGATGAGCACATTGACAAAACCAACTACGATGAGATGCAAAGTGCTTTGCTACAGTATCTACATTTGCATATAATTTCATGCAGTCATTGTATTTTGTCTTAAACCAGGTAGTTGGGTTAGTTTCTGATACTTCTATTTCTGTTGTACTTACATAGAAATCACTAACCAAGTTTTTGTCCATCTCTACAGTTTGATGTCCTGCAAAGTTGTGATCCATGATTCATTCTCCTATGTATATATATATACACTATATATAATATTTTGAGGATTTCCAAATTGCTATATAGATTTATACAAAGAATTTATATTTATAGCAGGCAACAGGGAAAAGTGAGAAAAACACCCTGATTCGGATAGTCATCAGTCTATTGTCCGTGCTATACCCGTCTATTAGACCTCTTTGGAAAAGAGGGAGGAGAGTAGGGAGTAGGAGGAAAGAATTGATGGTTTTTGCGCGATAATTGATTTGATTTTTGATTATCACCAGATGTCTATTGCTATATCTTTAAAAGTAGAGAGTTCGTAATTGAAGAAGGTGTCAGGAGGGAAAGTTAAGTTCGTTGGAGATACTCTCGTGCAAATTATAAGGATTTGAAAATCTAAGTTACCCCTTAACTAGAAGCACAGAGCTATCCAAATACCCTATCTACAATTCCCTTCTGACCGCTGATTACTAACTTGCATTCAAAAACTGTTAAAATTTAGAACTTTATTATAGATAAATTGAAAAATGAAAGTATTCGTTGCTGGAGCAACTGGCCAAACAGGTTGTCGAATTGTACAAGACTTAGTAAGACGAGATATTCCTGTAAAAGCTCTGGTTCGTGACTTAGAAACAGCTAAAGAAATTTTGCCTCCAGAAGCAGAGTTGGTAATGGGGGATGTCCTGAATTCTCAAGGTCTCTACGCTGCTATTGAAGATAGCACAGTACTATTATGTGCTACGGGTGCTAAACCTAGTTTTGACTTTACTGGTCCATATCAAGTGGATTATGTAGGAACTAAAAATTTAGTGGATGTTGCTAAACAGAAAGGTATTGATCGTTTTATTTTAGTTTCATCCCTATGTGTGTCTAAATTTTTTCATCCCCTAAATCTATTCTGGCTAATTTTATTCTGGAAGAAACAAGCTGAAGGATATATTCAGAAAAGTGGTCTGAATTATACTATTGTTCGCCCTGGTGGTCTGAAAAATGATGATAATCAATTTCCTATTGTTATGGAATCTGCTGATCGCTTATTTGAAGGTAGTATTCCTCGAACTAAGGTAGCACAAGTTTCTGTGGAGGCAATATTTCAACCAGCAGCTTGTAATAAAATTGTGGAAATTATTACTGAGGCAGAAGCACCAGAAAAATCTTGGGAAGAGTTATTTATTTCTGTCTCTTAAATGTAGTTTGAAGGTAATAAATCAAGATGAACTTTAATATCATGTCCTCTGGTATCGTTTGTGTAAACCAAAGGGTGAATATCTACAAAAAATTTAAGTTTTTTTGGACTTTTAAGTCTTCTGTTTTAGATAACTAAAGTCTTCTTCCCTCTTACTTCTTCCTTCTTCCTTACCTTTACCGAAGAATTAATAATTAAATAATTCAGCTTTGTTAGCCTCCCCTTTCAAGGGGAAAAAAATAAATTTTTTCCTTTTAGTCAATCCTCTCCCTAAAAGGGAGAGGTAATTATCCATTAT
>NZ_JAAHGK010000577.1:0-4587 GCF_010672505.1 Okeania sp. SIO2B9
TCTGTCAAACCACTACTGGGGCCGTCTTGATTAATAGCACTGCCACGAATTACTGCCAGAATATTATCCTTATTGGCAACTGCATCACTGAGGCGCTTCAATACAATAATCCCACATCCGTCTCCACGGACATAACCGTTTGCTGAAGCATCAAAGGTTTTGCACTTACCATCTACCGATAACATACGACCTTGAGACAGAGCAACACTAAGCTCTGGAGATAGCAATAAATTCACCCCTCCTGCTAGAGCTAGATTACACTCTTTATTTCTTAAACTCGAACAGGCTAAATGAATACTTACTAATGAAGAAGAGCAGGATGTATCTACTACTAAATTAGGTCCGACTAGCCCCAGAGTATAGGAAATTCGCCCTGATGCTGTACTGTGGGAGTTACCTGAACTCATATAAGCATCAATTTTTTCTAGACCTTGACTGAATATACGAGAAGTATAGTCATTGGTACAAATACCAACAAATACACCCGTTTGACTTCCTTTAAGTTGTTGCGGATTATTTCCTGAATTCTCTAGAGCTTCCCAAGTGACTTCTAAGAGTAATCTATGTTGGGGGTCTAAATGAGTGGTTTCTTTAGGGGAAATACCAAAAAAATTGGCATCAAACTCTTGTACTCCATTGATAAATCCTCCATAACGACTGTACATTTTGCCTGGAGTTTCTGGATCGGGATCGTAATAATCATCAAGATGCCATCGCTCTTTTGGGACCTCAGCGATCGTATCTACTCCATTTTGTAAAACATCCCAGAAAGCTTGTGGAGTAGATGCACCTCCGGGAAAACGACAACTCATACCAACAATAGCTATTGGTTCTGTAGTTGCTGCTTGAAGTGCTTGAATTTTTGCAGTTGCTTGTTTGAGTTTTAGTAGTAAACGTTGCTCATTTGAGAGTTTTTCGGGTGAGTTAAGTTCCATCTTTATTCCTCCTATACTTTATGATTACAAATTTGATATTAACTAACTCATTCTAAAAGTCGATCTAATTCATCTATAGCGTCATCAACCGCCAGATCAATTTCATCTTCAGAAAGCTGATTAACTTCAGAAAATAGACTTTCTGAATACTCTAGCTCCAAGGAATCCTTCTCCAATCTTGCCTCTGGTGTTTCTGACTCAGAACCAGGAGCCTCTGATGGCAGAAGTATTGTTTCTTCCAAGTAATCAGTTAGTGACTGAATATTAGGATAATCAAAAGCTAGAGAAGATGGCAGAGAACAATCTAAACTTATCTGCAACTTATTCCTCAACTCAACAGAAGTCAAAGAATCCATTCCTAGGTCAAAAAATCCTGTTTCTAATGAAATAGATTCAGGATTTTTAATTCCTGACACTAGAGCAAATTGACGTCGAACATGAGCCACTAATAACGAGCGACGCTCATTGGGTGCTGTTGCCTCCAATTTTGCCAGAAATTCTGACTTATATATTTCAGAAGTAGTTTGAGTTGTTTCCTGCCAATCTGCCAAGAAAGGCCATTGGGCTACTCTTTCCTGCCAAGCAGACCACTCAATTGGTAGCACCCCTACTTCTATATCTGAACCACTCATCAGTAGCTCTAGAGACTCTAGCGCCTGAGTTGGAGATATTGCTGCTATTCCCTGCTGCTGTAAACTAACACTTTCTCCACCTTGAGCAACAGTTCCCCAATGAATGCTCAATCCTGGCAATCCCATACCCCGACGATAATGAGCTAAACCATCTAGAAACCCATTAGCTACAGCATAATTTCCTTGATTTGGTGAACCCAACAGAGATGCAACTGAAGAAAACATTACAAAAAAGTCTAGCTGCTGATTTTGAGTCAATTGATGCAAATGCCAAGCACCTTTAACTTTTGATGCGATCGCTTCTTCAAAGTCAGACAAAACCCGATCTTGTAGCATTCCATCGGGCAATATTCCTGCGGAATGGATTACTCCTGCTAGCGGTATATTTGAGTCCTTAATGTTGTGTAGCACTCTAGCGATCGATTCCATATCGGACACATCAACTTTTTCAGCTACAACCGAAGCTCCAGCTTTTTCTAACTCAGTTATTGTTTGACTGTTAGTACCATCTGGCGAACAGTTTCCTAGCAACACCAGATGCTTGGCTCCTTTATCTACCATCCAACGAGCCACCAATAACCCTAAACTGCTAATACCTTCTGTAATTAAGTAGGTAGCATCCTCCCGGAAACGCAAAGACTTTTGAGTAGTAGTAGCATCAGCTTCTTGTGCTGTCACTGCTTGCTGATGATGACTAGCCACCAATCGAGCCACATAACGCTCATCCCCACGCCATGCTACCCGATCTTCCTTATCCTCCGCCCAAATTTCCTCGAATAGTTCCTCAGCTTGAGTCTCTATCGTCTCCTGTGAGTCTAAATCTATACACGCGCACTTGAGTTCGGGATGTTCTAGGCTAATTACTTTCCCCATACCCCACAATGAAGATTGGGCTACTCCTGGTATGACTGAATTATTTGACGGTACTGCTTGAGAACCATTCGTTACTAACCATAACCGGGGCGACTCAGATAACTTGGCTTTGACTAAAGCTTGTACCAAAGATAAGGTAGTACCACAGCCTAGCTTCGATAAATGTCCTAATTCCTCAGCGCTTATGTTTCTACCCACCCCTGCTTCGGTTGTCCAACATTGTACTACCCCCAGTAAGGATGGGGATTTGGTAGCTACAGTTTCTATCAGTTTCTCAAATTCTTCTGGATGATGAGGAGCGATCGTAAATTCTTCCGGGGCAAGCTGTTGATAGTTCTCTCCAGCAAATACTAATGTACAAGCATCTCCTGATGATCGCAGGTGACTAGCTAGCTGTTGAGCAACTCCCTGTTTATCTGCCAGTATCAACCAGCTCTTCTGTGTCGATGATGTTGAGTCTAAAGTTGTTGGAGGAGCTTTAGCAACGATAACTCCTTGTTGAGCAAACACTTCTGGCATCTCCTCAACTTCTGGGAGAGTAACGACTTGAGTAAAACCTGTTTCACTCAAAACCTGTTGCCACTGCTGACGACTCAAGAGAGGATAGTCCGCCCGCAATTCATCATCGCTGAATTTCCACCATCCTTCTAATAATCCAAAAATTAAATCCAAAAATCGAGAGCGAGTTGTTCTTTCATACAATACCAATGTTCCCCCTGGTGCTAACAGTTGTCGGACATGGGATAATGTCTGCTTTATACTGGTTGTAGCATAAAGAACATTGGCTGCAATAATTACATCATATTGATGAGATGCAAATCCTTGACTACTTGGCTCTACCTCTATATCTAAGGTTTGATAGTCTAGGAATTTATAATCCTGGAATTTCTGTTGAGCTTGTCTGGTAAGTATGCCATCAATATCAGTGAATATATATTCTGTTTGATTAGGATTTAGATGGGGCAGAATATAACTTGTAGTTTCTCCTGTTCCCGCTCCAATTTCCAACACCCGAATCCCTCTGCTAGGGGGTAAATCCTCAATAGTTTGAGCGATGGTTTTTTGTACTATCGTGTTCATCACCTTGGCTACAATTGAGTCTTGATAGACTTGGGTAGCTGCCGTCAAATCCCCTTTCGGAAACACCAGTTCTAGGGGATTTATTGCTCCTTTGAGGACTCCACGGAGTTGAGATGCACAACGGTTTAAGAGTGTTAATGCTGCTTCTGCTTCTGGATATTGATTCAGTAAACTCTGGCTTTGTTCGCTAGGGTTGACTTTTTCTAGGGTTTGTTGTACCTGCCATTGCTGTTGGTCGTACTTAAGTATTCCTACTTCTTCTAAGATTTGTAGCAGACGCCCAAATAATCGTCGCTGACTCGGAACTATACCTAAACGTTGAACTACGGCCTCCAAGTCAAAGCTCTCTGTTGGCTTATAAGACCAATCCATTGATAGCAAAGCTTGCACTATATAATCTACGCTTAATTCTTCCAGGTTCCTTTCTATTTCTGAGGTCTGAGTATTATCTACCTGGCTTACTAATTCTTTAAAGCTAGGAGTTAATTTTTGGGAAACTTCTACGGGATCGAGCAAGAAAGCAGGTGGTAGCAATCTGCCCAAAAGACCTTTGGATCTCCATTCTACTTCATACAACCAATTACTGATTTCTACTTCTGTTCCTAGTATAGTCTGTTGATTCGCCAGTTTGACTTGTAAACCTTCGACTGTGGCAATAATTTCTCCTTCTGGAGTCACTAGCGTCACTTGAGCGGTTAAACTTTTTTCACTTTCCACTACAGCGATCGCCGATGCGCAAGCATACAAGGAAAGCCCAGGACTACCATATATTTTGAACTGTTCTATCCCGACTGTCAGATAGGTTAGATCGCTGTCTACTTCTGGCAGTGCATGAACAATTATCTGCAAAGCTGCATCTAATAATGCGGGATGGAACTGATAATCAATTGTTTGTGCTATCAATTCTTGGGGTAATTTAATCTGAGCTAATGCTTGGTTTTCTCCATACCATAACTCGTAGATACCTTGGAAATTGCTGCCATAATCAATCCCTAATTTCTGACATTGTTGATAATGTTGTTCAACTTCTATTGATTGACTACACTCAGCTTTATATTTTTCTAAAA
>NZ_JAAHGK010000578.1:0-4582 GCF_010672505.1 Okeania sp. SIO2B9
AGAAGGAGACAGGAGACAGGAGACAGGAGACAGGAGGAAAATTACATGGGGATTCGCTCCCCCAAGTAATTTTGAACACCCCCGTTGACGGTGGGGTATTAAACCCACAAAGAAAATGATAATATAAGACTTTTAGCTATTGGGCACTTCCTGCAATTTGTAAATATACCAGCGCACAGTACTATAATACTATAACCCTACGCACAAGTCAGAAGTCAGAAGTTAGAACTCAGAAGTAATCCCTGACTAACTTTGAGGATTTATAGATGTCTTCCTTGTTTCTGTTGTAGATAACTAAATTCCTTCTTTCTTCTTTCTTCTTTCTTCTTCCTTCTTCCTTCTTCACTCAAATTCTACATTTTCATAAATATCTGACAAAGAGATTTGAAATTCCACTGAACTTAAAGATAAAATAGCTCCATCACTTTCATATTCTGATAACCACCATTTGCCATCCTCAGTTTTGCTAAACTGTTCGACATAATATCTGTATTGGTCGATGAGAATATATTCCCGCAAACTATTTACTCTCCGATAATACTCAAATTTTTGTCCCCGGTCGTAGCTTTCTGTCGATCGCGATAATTCTTCGATAATTATCTGAGAATTAGTAATAGTATCTTGTCTACCTTCAGCATAAATAACTGGAGTGGCAATGACCATTATATCTGGATAGGTGTAGATATTTTTTGTTGGTATTGACAAGCGTAGATCGCTCATAAAAGTTTCATAAGGTTGCCCTTTAATGCCATACTTTAATGTTGCGTAAAAGTTACCAACAATTCGATTGTGATTTACAGTTCCTCCAGTCATGGGTATTATTTCTCCATCACGATATTCACTTCTAAATTCAGCAGTTTTTTCCTGCTCTAGATACTCTTCGACATAATAGTAAATTTGAGTTGCTTGCATTTAATTTTCTCCTATTCAACTATCATAATACTAACAGTTTATTTCTTAAATTTGAAGTAAAAAGGAAGAATGAAAAATATTACGTTGTCTGAGTTTTAAGCATTTATTAGAAGTCAGAACTCAGCAGAGAAATGAGATTCAAATCCCATCCTATTTATAGTCCAGTAAGGTGTGTTTTGCTGTCGCATAACTCCGTTAACGCTCCGCGACATGTTTGCGGAGCATGACTATCAGAAAAAGCAGTAGCGTAACTGAGTAAAACCCTATATCTATTGTCATTGCGTAACTCTTATTATTATTATTATTATTATGTTTGCTTCTCCCTGTACGGACGTTGCATGGAACGTCCGTAACCACTCCCCCTCCTGGGAGGGGTTAAGGGTGGGTTCCCCGCTTAAGAAAATTCTGTCGATCGCTGGATTTAGTATTACAATGAATATATCAACAAAAACTATGTGATTAAAATTATATTATGCAAAAATTTGTTAGTCTATTTTCCCTCATAGCATTATTACAATTACCAATAATTGTTCAAGCTCAAGAAGAAATAGTAGACCCCATAGAAAGAGTAGTTTCTGCAGGATTAATGACCAAAGATGCAGCCGGAAAATTTAATCGCAATGAAATTATTAGTAGAGCCGAATTAGCGTCAATTTTAGTCAAAACATTTGATTTAGAAAAACGTGAATCTTCCCAGAAACAAAATGTTGAATTAAAAGATGTTTCTTCAGATTATTGGGCTTATAATGATATTCAAATTGTCCTCAAAAATGCTGTAATGAGTGGCTATCGTGAGGGAATGTTTTTTCCAAATTATAAAATTAATCGGGCAGAAGCATTTGCGATTTTTGCTCAAGCTTATGGTGTTTTTCAGTTTCCTGAAGAAAATACTAAAAAGCTATTAAATAATTACCCAGATTCAGATAAAATCCCGAGTTGGGCAAAAAAATCAATAGCAACAGCATTGTATGAAGGTTTTGTGAATACTGAACCAGGTACAAACAACATAAATCCTTTAGAACCGATGACTCGTGGAGATATGGTTTATGTTTTGAATGCTTATTTAGACCGTCAACAACGCCCTGCATCTCTTCCCTGGAATGATGATTTGGTTCCAGGTGCAACCAGGTAATATTCAGAAGGAACAAGGAAGAAGGAAGAAGGAAGAAGGAAGAAGGAAGAAGGGAATGGGGATAGTCTTCGACACACCATTTCGTGTCTACAAACCCCAACTAATTGTCAACACCGCGAGTGAAGGCAGGGTATTAAACTCAAAATAAAAAGATAAAAAAAGTGGATATAAACAAGGTGAAATTTAAGTATCAATTCCAAATTGAAAAAATTACAAATTATGGCAGTAACAATTATTTACTCCTTGAGCAAATATTGAAACTTATAACCAACTTCCCAAACTGTTTTTATCTACTCAAAATTATATGTAGTTTCAAAGCACTATTACAAGTTCAATAATGTTAAATTAAATATATTTTATCCGATGGCAAAAAAACGAATTTTACTAATAGATGACGAAGAAGATATTAGAGAAGTAGCCCAACTTAGCCTAGAAATAGTAGGTGGTTGGCAAGTAATTACAGGTAGCTCAGGTAGTGAAGCTGTTGCTAAAGCAGAAGTAGAACAGCCAGATGCTATTCTCTTAGATGTAATGATGCCTGAAATAGATGGATTTTCTACTCTTAAACAACTACGAGCTAATCAGGCCACTCAGCAAATTCCAGTAATTTTCCTGACAGCGAAAGTTTGTTCGGAAGATCGCCATCAATTTTTGCAGTTGGGAATAAATGGAGTAATTAATAAGCCTTTTGATCCTATGTCTCTGGCAACTGAAGTAGAGACAATTTTGGGTTGGGTTCCATAGTAGTAATACCATTTCTCAAAAACTGTTCTACATTTTCTTGAGTGGGGAGTAGGGTAGTAGTGGAGAATTAAACATGAGAATCATTAACATTAACTGGGCTGCTAATTAGCAAAAAAATTATTATACCTGTATTAATTACATAATAACTGAAGTTTTATCGAAAAATAGTATTAATGAGTGGGAATTGGTTTAATTACTTTAAATTGACTACTGACTACTGACTACTGACTACTGACTACTTCTTCAAGTTCAAAAAACTCTAAACATTAGTGTCTAAAAATTACGCAGAAAAAAAAATTTGATATAAACTAAAGTAATATATTATGCAAAGTCACTCTGTAGACTTAATATATGTCAAACTGGGAATTTTTGCTACAGAAAGAAGGCGATAGAACCTGGCTACCTCTAGAATCATCCGATGTGGAGATTCTAGAAGGTCGTTATCGGATTGTGGCTCATACCCATATAGCCAATACAGAAGTCCAAATTCAGATTATTCACGATTCTCTCGAAGAAGTTCCACCCTTAAGGCGAGTTCAGAAACGTTCTAGTCTTACCCACTCTCAAGGTCTAATCTCTATTATCCCTTTTACCCGCCTCAAACCTGGTAAATGGGAATTTCGTTGTCAAAGTAAACCAACTACATCATCTGTCAAAGCAAAACAACATATTGTCCATTTAGAAGTATTGCCCACTGATTATGATGATTCAGATTTCTCACAAACACTAGATGTTCAGAGTCAGGAACTATATCCATTAGTAGATTCAGAAACTCAGGAAAATGAGTTGATTGCTAATGAAAATATATCTGTTTTTTCTAGTAAAATAAGCTCCATAGATCATCCAGAAGAAAATACAGAAAAAAAAGACTTTGAATTAACAACTAAATCAGATGACATAGAATTATTGGATGCTCAGATTGAAGAGAAAAATTCCACTAATTTACTAGATGATGAGGAAGAAGATTCAAGTATTCAAGCTCAAAACCAACTCGAAGAACAAAGTCATCCATCAGACATTAAAGATACAGAGGAAAAATTAAAAGAACTAACTGAAACTCTCAGACATAATTCATCAATACTTGGGCAAGTTGAGCAACAACAAGCAATAGAACAAGCAATAGAATTAGAGGCAAATCAACAGGCAGATACCAACATCACTAATCAGACTAACTCTACTATAAATTATCCTTTACAACTAACCTTAAACCAAGCATCTTATACTGCTCAACCAGGAGAAGCTTTAATTATATCTGGTCAAATAATCTTAGATAATCAAGCTCAAAATATTCAATCTACAGAAGGTTTAAATCACCTTATATCCCAGAATACTTTAACAAAAAATGATTCCTCCATTCCAGAAAATAATACTCCAATAGTTAATGGTAATTTAAAAATTTGTCTGCGTAATCCTCAAACTTCAGAAATTTTAATTGATATACAACAAGCTCTACCAGAACAAGTTACACCTATTATATTTGCTTGTACAGTCAATGTTCCAGAAAATATTAAAACTCGTTTAATATTAGGGCAAATTATCCTCACAAATAATACAGCTACTTTAGCTAATACATCTTTTACAATTACAGCCCCACTACAGAATTGGTTAACAGCAATTGATGATAATTTTACTGAAGATGACTATCAGGAAATGGCTGCAAAAATAACTCAGGCAGCAAGAAAATCAGAGCAAAAATCTCCTTCTTTTCAGGAGTTAGTAGAAAAAATTAATCAAGTTAAACCCCAGAAGGAATCTGATATAGAACAACCCTTACCACCACAGATATATCAACCA
>NZ_JAAHGK010000579.1:0-4581 GCF_010672505.1 Okeania sp. SIO2B9
AATCTGGATTATCTCTTAGTTGAGGAATTGGCATCACCAAAGGGCAAGCGTTAACTGGACAACGATTTTCTGACCACCACGAAAACCGCTCTCCTAACCTATAGTTGTACTGCCGACGCAACAATTCCAACCACAATTGAATAGTGGCTATTTGTTCTTTGTTGGGCCTTAATTTATATTGGTAGGCAGTCCGCATGGTGGAAAATTTGTAGAAATGTCCTTTCTTTGGCTAGGTTTTTCAAAGGTGATGGTCTTTAGAGCTAGTTCAGGATTTTTTTATATAAAATCAAAAATAGAAATTAATATAGTTGAGCTGATTGGACTTTACTTGAAAGAGACTTTGAATAATTTTTTGTCCCTGGATGAGAGTAAAGTTTTGTCAGCTAGTTCTCTACATTTATCAAATTATATTATATTTTTTTTGAAATTAGCAAGCCTTCTTGTATCAAAAAATAGTTATATTGTCAATTATCCGACTGCTGTTTATCTGCTACAAATATCCTGCTCTAAATCAGATTTTTTAGTTTATCTCAACTAACATCAGTCAAAAGTAACAAAAATTGCTATAATCCTCGGCATCTACTACCTCTGTGTTTCCCTTACTAACCCAATATGACTTTTCTAATCTTCTTCATCGGGAGGAGAGCTAAGAGAATTTTTATGAGGAAATAAAGTTTTCATCATCCTATTTACATAATCTTGTCCGTAGATTGGAGTTTTCGTGGTTTCAGGTGCTTCTTCTTGTAGTTGAGTTTTAGCCTGCTCAATTTTATTTTGAGTTTCTTCTTCATTTTTAGCTTTTTCTTGGTCTGGTGATGAAGAATTATTTGTTAATTCTTGATTAACAAGGGCATTAGAATTATCATTTTCAGGTTCAGTTTTTTTGAAAAATTGATAATTACTGTTTAGTCCTTGATGATTACCTGGATACTTAAAAGTACTTTTCTGAGCAATATTTTCTTCATCCAATTCAGAACTACTGCCTAATTCCTGATGATTATCTGGATAATTAAAAGTACTTGTTTGAGCAATATTTTCTTCACTCAATTCAGAACTACTGCCTAATTCCTGATGATTATCTGGATAATTAAAAGTACTTGTTTGAGCAATATTTTCTTCATCCAATTCAGAACTACTGCCTAATTCCTGATGATTATCTGGATAATTAAAAGTACTTGTTTGAGAAAGATTTTCTTCACTCAATTCAGAACTACTGCTTAATTCCGGGTCTACTGACAAATCATCATTACTTTTAGTAGTGGTTGTTATGTGTGGTGTTAAAACTGTTTGAGATGGAGGTTGAGATGGAGCTGTAGTAGAATTTTCTAAGATTTGTCGTCCAGACTCCCCTATAATAGAAGTCGGTGGTACAACTTGATTTGGTTCAACATCATGCTCTATAATCGTTGCCACTGAACCAATACAAGCATTAGCCCCTATTTTACTCTTACCAACTACTAACACTCCTGCACCAATGGTGACTCCCGACTCAACTTTAATGTTGCCCTGGTAAGCATGAAGAATAACTCCCATACCAATACAAACCCCTGTAGCAATAACTATCTGACAATCAGCAGCAGCTTGGAGAATGACACCAGATGCGATCGCAACATTCGGCTCAATTTTTACATCACCACTAACAAAAGGTTCAGTATTATCAATTGGTTGTAGTGGTGTAAACTGCATAAATACTCCTTTCAAATATCCGACTGAAAGTCAAAAGTTACAACTTTGAACTTTTGACTTTCTGGTTTTTTTTTACTTAGCCTTACCGTTAGGTTGCTGAATAATCATTTCTAAAACACGGCGTTTAGCTTGAGGATCGATACCAATTAAGCGGACATATTCTCCCTCGTGTTGAGCTAGAGTTTCCTCAATAGCTGGGAAAACATCAGCATCACGTTTGCCATTAATTTGAGTATCAGTTTTCCAAGAGCTAGTCTTGAAACGGCGTTGGTCTGCATACTCTGTACCTATTTTGTAGCCACTCGCAATCAAAGAGCGAACTTGTTCTACAACCTCTTGAGTTAGCTTCTGGGTACTAGCAGTAGCTGTTACACTATTATATGATGGTTGATAACTATTGCCTGCTCCATTAGAAACTGTAGGAACTACTTGGCGTTTGCCATTTGGCTCCTGAATCAATACTTCCAACACCCGACGTTTAGCAGCAGGATCGACACCAATTAAACGTACATATTCCCCACTATACTGTGCCAAAGCTGCTTCTAATTCCTCTATTGCTTGTGCAGTAGTCTGTGCCGAAATGGGAGCGCTCTGCCAAGAGCTAGTCTTAAAGCGACGTGCATTAGCGTGCTCTATGCCGATGCGATGTCCTTGATTAAATAGTGAACCTACTTGAGCTAAAACTTCCTGACTTAGTTCTGTCTTGAACCCACTGCCTTGACTCGATACACTGGTATGAGCAGTATTATAAATAGGAGGTTTACTATTACCTGCTCCATTAGAAGCTGTAGTAACTCCTTGGCGTTTGCCATTTGGCTCCTGAATCAATACTTCCAACACCCGACGTTTAGCAGCAGGATCGACACCAATTAAACGTACATATTCCCCACTATAATGTGCCAAAGCTGCTTCTAATTCCTCTATTGCTTGTGCAGTAGTCTGTGCCGAAATGGGAGCGCTCTGCCAAGAGCTAGTCTTAAAGCGACGTGCATTAGCGTGTTCTATGCTGACGCGATATCCTTGATTAAATAGGGAACCTACTTGAGCTAAAACGTCCTGACTTAATCCTGTGTTTAGCTTACTAACGTGGCTATTTGCAGGGGTTTTAGCAGTGAAAGAGGCAGCAGCAGATTGCTTAATAGGGCGATCGCCAGGCTGTTGAACTAATGTTTCTACAACACGACGTCTAGCTACAGGATCAACGCCTATCAAACGTACATATTCACCGCTATGTTCTGCCAAAAACTGCTCTATAGCTGGTAATACTTGTGAGGCACTGCTTTCTGAAATAGTCGGGCCATTTTGCCAAGAGCTAGTTTTAAAGCGACGTTCATTAGCATACTCAGTGCTAATTTTGTATCCTTGAGATAGCAAGGAGTTTACTTGGTCTACAATTTCTTGAGTTAATCCTGTGTTATTTGTTGTAGCAGGTTGACCGCCAAAAGCAGCGGGAACACTATAATTACCAGTAGTCGATTTTTGAGGAATTTTTTTGCCATCAGGCCGTTGAATCATAATTGGAGAAATTCGGCGTTTGGCTTTAGGGTCAATACCAAACAGACGCACATACTCTCCAGCGTGTTCTTCGACGCAAGCTTCTAAAGCTCCTATTACTTCTGAAGGATTTTTGCTTTGAATTGGAGAACAAGTGTTCCAGGAACCAGTTTTGAAGCGACGAACATCAGCGTGTTCTGTGCCAATATGGTATCCTTGAGATACTAGCTGTCTTACTTGAGCAACTACCTCTGGGCTTAAAGAACCAGTTGCTACAGAAGATTTGTAACCGTTACCGTTACTGTAATTGCTATTCATTTTATTTTTCACTTTGTTAGTACAGGAGGGATCGGCTGCACAGATATAACCTTTTCGTAAAGATTCGTTGATTCCCACCACATGATGGCCAAATTCCAGATCTGCTGGTTGTACGTCTGGCAAACGGTCTGCTTGCTGTTGATTTGTAATAATTGCTCCTGAAGGTACATACTTACCGGGAGGAATTTCTACGTCTTGGATCAGAGCGTGCAGCATCACGATGCAGCCTTCACCAATACGGGCGTTAAATACTGTAGAGCGAAAACCGATAAAAGACTCATCCCCAATATAGCAGGGGCCGTGAATTAGAGCTTTGTGGGTGATCGAAACATCTCTACCTATCCATACAGAATAGTTTTCGTTGTCATCTCCTACTACTCTTCCTTTTTCTAAACCGTGGATGACTACTCCATCTTGAATATTGCTTCCTGCACCGATAAAGAAGGGAGTACCTTCGTCAGCACGAATTGATGTACCGGGAGCTACTAATACATGGCCTCCTATGCGGACATCTCCAATAATATTGGAAAAGGAGTGAACATACGCTGTCCGATCGATCTTTGGCTGTGCCAAATTTTGTGACCAGGGGGTTAGTGGAGCCGCTTCGTTGCGGTGTGGCATATTTTTTTCTCCTGAAGCTAAATGTTGGGTGTTGGTGTACTAAGTAAATATTTTGTAGTTCAAGATTTCAACATCCAACAGTTCAAGCTATTGGTAGTTAATGGACTGTTTAACGATATTGGTCTTTTTTACCGTAGATCATGCTATTGTCCACTGTGATTGTGTCAATAATTGCGACTACTCTGGCATCTATAGGCAGTTGTTCACTACGAGGTATTTCACGAGCTGCTCCGCCTCGACTAACCAGAACCCATTCATCTATTCCGGCTCCGACATTATCGGCAGCTACTTCATATTTAGGCAATGGATGGCCTTCTTCGTCTATGAATTGCAGCAGAAGTAGCTTTGTTCCTTGTAAACTAGGCTCTTTTTGGGTGCTAACAACAGTGCCACGAACTTTGGCAATTTGCATGATCTCTAATTTAATTACATGATTTTCAGATATGAGATTTTAGATTGAAA
>NZ_JAAHGK010000058.1:0-12174 GCF_010672505.1 Okeania sp. SIO2B9
TATCGGAGTTTTGTACTTGGAAAATAACTTAATTACAGGTGCATTTACTCCAGAACGTTTGGAAATATTAAGGCTTTTATCATCTCAAGTAGCAGTGTCTTTAGAAAATGCAATCTTATATACTTTTGTAGAGCAGAAAGTACAAGAAAGAACTCAAGAATTAAATGAAAAAAATCTACGACTAGAGCAAACATTACAACAGCTACAACGCACTCAATATCAATTAATTCAAAGTGAAAAAATGTCTAGCATAGGACAATTAGTGGCAGGAGTAGCCCACGAAATTAATAACCCTATCGGTTTTATTTATGGAAACCTTTCTCCCGCTACTGAATATGTTTCTGATTTACTTAATTTGATTGATTTATACCAAGAAAACTATCCTGAACCTGTAGAAGAAATTCAAGATGAAATTGAGGAAATCGAATTGGAATTTATCGTAGAAGATTTACAAAAACTTTTAAATTCCATGAACGTAGGTGCTGAACGTATTCGAGATATTGTCATTTCTCTCCGTAACTTTTCACGTCTAGATGAAGCAGAAATGAAACCTGTAAATATCCATGAAGGTATCGATAGTACATTTCTAATTTTACATACTCGTATTAAGGAAAAGTCAGATAAACGTGAAGTGGAAATAGTCAGAAATTATGGTCAGTTGCCACAAGTTATCTGTTATGCTTCTCAAATGAATCAGGTGTTTATGAATTTATTCAGTAATGCCATTGATGCTTTAGCATTTTTGCGAGATAAACAACAGGAATTTGACCATAAACCTACTATTACAGTTTCTACTGAAGTGACAGAGTTAAACACAGTAAAAATCAAAATTAGTGATAATGGCAGTGGTATTAATTCTGAGACGTTATCCAAGATTTTTGACCCATTTTTTACTACTAAACCAGTGGGTACTGGTACAGGTTTAGGGTTATCAATTAGCTATTCAATTGTAGTAGAAAAACATCAGGGGAATTTGAGTTGTATTTCTGAAATTGGAAAAGGTGCAGAGTTCATAATTGAAATTCCTATTACACCAGTTAGTGGTAATTATAGTTAGAATAAAGAAGGAAGAAGGAAGAAGGAAGAAGGAAGAAGGAAGAAGGAAGAAGTTAGAAAGCTTTTTAATTAATGAAGCAAGTATTATACCAATTCCCAAAAATAATGCTATACTTCCCATGGAACTTCAGTTATTAAGTAATAATAATGGTTGAATCATATTTATGACTATTATCGGCATTCAACCAAGATATCTTATCTCTTTTTACCCTACTACCTACTCCCTACTCTCAAGGAGATATAGCAAGAATGCATGAGAAATGGTATTAGACATCTCCAAAAATTCTCAAGCACTGACTATAAGTATCTTTTGGGGAGCGATAGCCATCTCCTCAAGATAGTCATTTTTTACCGAAAAGCGACGTTGAAAGCCCCCGTGTTTTAACATAAGCTTTATAAACATCTTTCTTAACATAAAACTTGACAAAAAAGACAAGCTATGTATAGGTATGGGAGCGGCTTTTTTGGGAGAAAATTGTATTTAAAAATACACTTTTTTGAGGGCTGTAGACAAAATCCTTGCTTCCCACACCCCCACCCTCCTCACACTCCCCACCCTCCCACAAGGGTTTCAGGAGTTCCTTATAAGGGATAGGTGTTTTAACCGGGGATAGTTACTGTTAATTATTGACTATAATTATACTTTTTTTATTATTTTTTTTATACCTAAATTATGAATAATACTAGTATCAATGCTCCTATTATTAGTCTGGCTAAACTACATATTGTTAATATTACCTCTTCATAATTAAAAGAATTTAGAAGCTGTAACGTTTTAGTTATTATATTTTAGGCGTTGCTGATTCTGGATATGATTTTGCCCCCTTAACCCCCCATAATTGGGGGGAATAAAACTCTAAAAGTCCCCCAAAATTGGGCGCATTCATACTTCAATTCAGCAACGCCATATTTTAGATAAACTCAGGATTTAGCGATCGCCTCTCCCCATTGATTTAGTAACAAATCAGAAGATCAGATTAGGGTAGTTTCGCTATTTATATCATGTCCGGATAAGAGCGATCTGGAAAAAACTTATCCAGAGTGCTTAAACAGTAAATCTTTATATTTTCCCTACTCCCCTACTCCCCACTCCCCCGCTCCCCTGCTATTTTAATAATAAGTATTCAACCGGACATGATATTACTTTATGAGCATAATTATTTTTGGCAGCATTAACATTGACTTGATTGCAACGACTCTCCGCTTACCGACTCCAGGAGAAACTATTAATGGCAATAACTTTTTGACGGCAGGTGGTGGTAAAGGAGCAAATCAAGCTGTTGCTGCTGCTCGTCTTGGCATTACAACAACAATAGTGGGGCGGGTAGGAAATGATAGTTTTGGGCAACAACTTCTGACAAGTTTGCAAACTGCTAATGTTGACACAACAGGAGTGGTAGTTGATCAGAATATTCATACGGGGGTAGCGGTTATTGCTGTGGATGCTCGTGGGGAAAATAGCATTATTGTTGTTCCTGGTGCTAACCATAGTATTAATAATACAGATGTGGAACGCCTGAGAAATTTGCTATCGGATGCCACAGCTTTACTTTTACAGTTGGAAATTCCCCTAGAATTTGCTATGAGTGCAGCAAAAGTAGCTCAAAAAATGGGAGTGAAAGTTATTCTCGATCCAGCACCAATGCCAGAAAAATTTCCCAATGATTTTTATAATTTGATTGATATTATCACTCCTAATGAAGTTGAAGCAAGTCAACTGGTTGGGTTTACAGTAAACGATCGAGAAACTGCTACTCAGGCAGCTATTGAATTATGTAAGCGTGGTGTGAAAAATGCTGTGGTAAAAATAGGCGATCGGGGAGTTGTTTGTGCAACTGAAGAGGAAACATTTTTTCAACCTGCTTTTGTAGTAGAAGCGATCGATACTGTGGCCGCGGGTGATGCTTTTAATGGTGGTTTAGCAGCCGCATTGGATACAGGTTTGTCATTAAAAGATGCTGTGAAATGGGGTGCTGTTGCTGGTGCTTTATGTGTTACGAAATCAGGCGCTCAACCTGCTATGACAGATAGAAAAACATTTGACAATTTTCTTTTAAAGTAGGTTGGGTAGAACGAAGTGAAACCCAACTCCCTGATATGTTGGGTTTCGTTACCTCAACCCAACCTACAAATACTTATTTGGATCAATTTATTCTCTTCAGCGTCTTGCAGCTACAGGATTCATTGATAGCAAGTTTATGATAATCATGTTTTTCTAACGACAATACGGTTGAAGTTGCAATACCTTTTCTAATGAAGGGTGTCCCACGAGTCCCAAGCACATACAGACCAGCGGCAAGTGCAGGCAATCCCATTCCTAATCCAAAGGGAGGGGGTAAGGGTGATACAGCATACGCAGTCAGTATAGCTGTACCAACTAATTGCCATCCTAGGTCTGATTGTTCGCTTGCTTTGGAACCATAAAGACACCACATTACAAAGTGTTCACAATTGTTGTATACGAGATGGTATTTGTCTTCGCCCAACATTGATAATGCTCTTTGTACAACTTCTCTTCCATTTACGACTTCTTTTCCATTCTGTTGTGATTGACAATATTCACATTTGCATGGATGGGAAAGAATAAAGCAAGGATCTCCATCGTGAAAGATATTTATAGATGTTTTAGCGATTGGTTTTTTATGTATTACCTTGTCACCCCACCCCACATAGTGAACCACTTCGCCATTCCCAACATATATCCCATGATGTTCATAAAACTCAGATTTGCAGATAAGGTGTGAACCTAAAGGTATATTTTCCATGTAAATTATCCTAATTTATTGAAGTAATATAGTTAGTAATCCAAAGATGCAGGAATGTAAAAATATCCAGAATAAGATTGGTATGAAATCAAGCCTAAAACTATCATTTTTATGTGATACCCAAAATGCGATTGCATTTCCTAAAATGATAAGTGCGAGTGAAAAAATTATCGATAAATTAAAAATTGGAGAAAAGCTTGATACTGGCTGTCTGGATAAAATAAATTGAAAGAATATTCCAACTAAAATTGGAAAATATCCGGCTATAAAAAGATAAAAATATTTTTTTTTACTTATTGTTTCTTGTCTATTATTATACAATTTGTTGGCTATTAATATATCTGCTGCACTTGAAATTAGATACATAGGAATAAGAATTAAACTTCCTCCAAAAATCCACTTTGAAACAGAAGCAATATCCGCAGTAAGAAATAGTTTGATAAGTATTGCTAGACCCCAAAATAGATAAATACCAGAAATGGCAAACCCCCCTCCTGCCAACAGCATTAAAGCAAATGATCTAGGAAAAATTTCTTCTTCCCCTACTATTACTGAAAAAGTAAATGATGAGACCACACATCCAAAAAAACCGATAAGAAACGCTATACTTGACCAATCACGCAGTAAAGTATTATTGGGCATTGGGATAGTACTTTGTACAACAAGCACAACAGCAGTAAAAGCAAATCCAGCTAAAACAGAAGCAATATTAACATAGTTTTTTGCTGTCTCTGTAGAGTTCCAGTATTTTTTCAGTTTTTCTGAGCCTTGATTACTATAACTTGTTCTGCTCATATAGTTATTCTTTTTTCTTTTTCTATCATTTTCTATCATATAGTATTCTTTTTTTATTATTATATCTCTGGCAAAACATCCCTCCCGTATATAGCTCCGAACCTACATCATTGAAAAATTTTTTTTCAAAAAATATTAACTATCAAATTGTTTGAGCTTTGATTTAAAAATAAATTTTTATATTGAAAGGCATCAAGTACAAGACTTCCCCCCCAATATCACTAATGAACCTACAATGAACATATCCATGACTTGCTCCTCTTACAAGGTTTCCATTTTCCGACTCGCTTCAAACGAAATACTAAAGTTGACTTCATTCTCCCTGGCTCCGATTTCGGAAGGTTTCCATTTTCTGATATCGTATGGGTAAATGCTCATTCTTCTCTACAGATAGCGTATTGCCTAAGAATTTGCCTAAGTCCTGACTATGCAGGACTACCCTCTCCTACTCCCTAAAATCAAATTTTAAGAATACCTTCTGGGTTTACTGATAGTAATTTTCGCTTTTGTAAACCCTCTCTAGAAAGAATTTCATTTGCTGCTAATAACCCACTACTAACAGCTCTTTCCATTAAACCACAGGGAAATGGCATTTTTACCCAATCTCCAGCAAATATCAAATTATCAACGCCACTATTAGTTTCTGGACGTTCTTGATAACTACCTGGAGGATAACCGGAAAAATTTTTCTGATTTACCAATTCCCGATGCAGCATATTAGCATCCTTTAATTCAGGCACAATTTCATACAATTCCTGTTCAAAAGTTGTCAGTAAATTTTCCTGAGTAGGAAACTCTTTTTCTTTGTAACAATAAGCGTGTAACTCTACTACACTACCCCCTGTTTTTTCGTGCCATTTAATGAATTGTTCTTGAATGCGATGATAGAGAGTAATACTATCAGTTAATTGATAGCCGGATAGAGAAGTAAAATTACTATTTTTCCACTCAAAATCTTGGTCAAACCAAAAACGACAGACAGCAAATGGATCGGCTATATTCAGTTTTTTCACCCGGTCTTTTACTTGTTGATTGACATCTCCCTCCATCAAATTAAATAAGTGTTTAACTCCTGGAACATCCGTAGCAAATACATAATAATCTGCCTGAATTTCTGTAGGAACAATCTCAGATTTATTTTCTGTTATCCCAACTAACTGCACCCGATATTCTCGACTTTGAGTGATTTTGTAGCGCGATAAATTTCGTTTTTCTGGACCTGCTAATACTTTTCCTTTTCTGTCATAAACTGCTCCATGACAAGGGCAGTAAAATTTGTCATCTTCAGCTAATTTAACAGTACAACCTTGATGAGTACAAGTCAGAGAAATAGCCTCATCTGAACCAGCTTTAATAGCAAAAAGCCGATCGCTCGATCCAAAATAATCAACATCCTGTTTATTGATTTCTAAATTACGTTCTACCCAGAAGGGAATTAGACTTTTAGCTTCTCCTAACTGATAGCTAATAGAATCAACTTTACCTTGTTTCCAATTAATTTTACTAATACCAATATCCGTAAAAATTTTGCCCCCCCGACTTTTAATTTCTTGAGTAATAGGTTGTACTAAACTTGTACCCATATCTTGCTTCGTACCATTAAAAGCTAAACCTTCTGGATTACCAAAAAAATAGAAGTGAAAAAACTGCATTAACTCCGCAACGCTCAATTTATCTGGAGCATTAAGACTTGATTTCGCAAAAGGTAAAAAATATAAATCATACAATCCTTGAGGAAAATCTTTTTCCACCCATTCAGCTACAGATAAATTGTCAAGTTGCTGATAAGTATTCTCTACTTTAAAGCCACCAATAGCCTGAAAAACTTCCCAATGTTTAGGCTTTACTAAATTGATTCCCCATCTGAATCTATTAGGAGAAGAAATTGCTAAATATACAATATTCCAAGGAAAGGCAGAACTGCTAGGGCGAAATACTTCTGGGTCATATTTCCCTTCTCTAAACACCATGGAATAAAACTCTAAAGACTTAAAATTATCCGTAATATTCAACTCTGATACTAAACTTTTTAGATTGTAATATTGAGGAAAAAAACCGTGAAAGCCATGTTCCATCATAAATTTTTCTTCCCCAAAATCAACAGACCAACTAGCAATTTTTCCTCCTAGTTGTGGGGATTTTTCTAACAAAGTAACCCTAAAACCTCGCTGACTAAGTTCATAAGCACAAGCTAATCCTGCTAATCCACCACCAACTACTACCACGCTTTTAGATTTGTTTAAATATCGTGGTAAGTCCAGGTTATCTTGTACAAAAACTGTTGGTTGTGGTTTGGAAAATCTAGTATAACCCACTAGACCAGTGGCAGAAGCAACAGTAAATAATTTGAGTATTGTTCGTCGCGAAACTGATTGTAATGACTTGAGATTATTGAATTGATTCATCAGCAATTAATTGATTACTGTTTGAAATTTTAATTTGGCCGATTAGAGCTTCGATACATTGTAATTTAGTGCATGATTTTTGCCTATCAAAATATAGAATGCTTAAGCTTTTCTCAAGTTTTTGGATAACAAAGGATTGGAGAATATGGTCTAAATAAAGGTAAGCATTTCCTGCGGAATGCGCTCCCATTCAGCTATTAGCAGTCAGCTCTTCGGTGCGGAATGCGAGAGCATTCAGTTTTTGAATGAATAAAGTAAAAATTCGTTTAACTTATACTACATTTTCCACCCATAAATTGAAGCACAAGAAAAACTTGTTTTGAGTTTTTAACCCATACAATTAAAGCTAATGAAGCTGATAGCTGATAACCTAGTTATGACCATAACAGGCAAGTTGGCGGCTGATACCAAATCTGCTTTAGCTAAACCACAAATAGGTCAAATAAAAGCCATCAAGCTTTTTTCAATAAAATATGTGGTCTGTAGTAAACGGATTTGGTATGAATTCTGACAAATAAACAATCTATAAGTCTAGTATTTTTACCCTCGATTCTATTTTTATATATCTGGTATCAGGTTCTAATAAATACTTATATAGTGTTTTGATCTGGGATGTGGAAACCAGGTACTATTAAAAAGGTATGGAGGGAATAGTAAAGGAGATAAAACAGCATAAATAGTAGCAAAAACCAGGATAGAAGATACTCAAAACAGCGCTTTTTTTCTTAGAAAAAACCTCAATCTATATTTACATCTAAGCTGAACGCTTTTGGATTTTTGGGATTATATAAAATCCGGTTATACAGTAATCGCAAAATTACTTTATCTTAATACAGATTTTCTATTAAACATCTCCAATAATCAAAAATAAAATCAATTATTATCCATAAATTATCAATTATTTCCCCTGCTCTGTACGGACGTTGCATGCAACGTCCCTACTTCCTGCTCCCTCTTTTCGAGGAGATGTCTATTGAATACGAATTTAAAAATTCATGCTATTCAAATCCTTTCTTTCTCCTGACTCGGTCGTTCCCCTCCTGGGAGGGGGAGGGGCGAGGGGTGGGTTGACTCCTGACTCCTCAGCTATAGGATAACTAATCATCCGGATTTGATATTATGGCGTTGCTGAGTGGTAATGATTTTGAGATTAAATTTGGGCACAAAACATCAGTTTTTCAATTTTACCTTCAGCTAATAGACATCTCCAAGAATCAAAAATCAATATCTATATCCCAAAGAAATTATCAATTCTTCCCCTCCTGGGAGGGGGAGGGGCGAGGGGTGGGTTCCCTACTGCCTACAGCAAAGCTGCCTACTCCCTATGGGTGGAGTAGATGTCTAATTATCATTACATTTAAGCAACGCCGATATTATTTCTGTTCTTTACCAGACAAAGATGAATAAAGACTATATCTAAAGGTAGAACTTTCTGACAAGCGATCGCTCACTCTTAGTTATAGCGCTGCGCGCAGGCAACAGGCAACAGGTAACAGGCAATAGGGAACCCACCCCTCGCCCCTCCCCTTCCCAGGAGGGGAATAAAAAGCTTATAATATAAAATTTTTAGCTATTGGATAATTCCTGCAATTTGTAAATATGCCAGCGCACATTGCTATACAACATTACAGTAGTAATTGTATATACAAATTTTATCGGTGCAGTTACTAAGTTAGTTGCTATCCTTAAATCTAGCGAAAGATGGAGTTAATCATTAAAAAAAATTAAATACTTGACTAAGTTTAAATTAAAGCTATAATATTTGAGAAATAAATTTGCTTTATTGCTGATAGATAGTAAGAATAAAAATAGTATAAAATTATTCGATTCTCTTTAAATTGTTGATCTAAGTATTAAAGCAGATTTGATATATTCTAACTAAGAAAGATGACTTTTAGGAGCTGTATATAATGACAGATGTAATCATCAATCATGCTCAAAAATTTGGATTTTTTTGTAATCATGATTTACTCGGTTCTTGGCAGATAGTATCCCATCCCAGAACACCTATATGGAAACTACTCCAGCAAAAAGAAGACTGGTTGCTATTAATCTCGGATGAACCTCATCTAATTTTGTTACCAGAAGAAGTTATTGCTTTTTTAAGATGGCGTTGGTCAACCAAAAAAAATAATTAGCATCTACAAATTATTAATCAATTTATGTGTAGTGGATAATACCAATAAACATGATATAGCCACTGCCAGAGCAGTTAATGTATAGAGCGATGATGAATTTTAGAAGGGGAAAAATTTTTCCCACTGTTGCTTGTTGCCTGCTATATGAATAATTTATACCAGTTTAATAAATGTTTGCTATAAATAGCTAGAATCTTTCTAGGAGTCACCTAGTCAGAATAAATAGCTTAAATATCATTTCTTACTTTTAATATCCCTTTTTTATCTAAAGAAATATCTGACCAAAAATATTTTAATTCCTGTTATGATTAATCACATTTTTTTTTCACCCTTGGTATTATACCATTTATCAAAAAGAATGGTATACTTATACAAGACTTGAATGACTAAATAATTAGCAGGATTCCATAACGTTAAGAGCAATTATTAGCCAGTGAGTGTATATTATTCTTATGTTTACTACTGTCTAGGGACTTTGCATGCAACGTCCCTACCCACCCCTCTGCTCAAGGAAACATAGAAAAGTGTTTGAAATTTGGTATTAGATACCCAATGTCCTCATCAACTCCTAACAATCAATATCACAATACAAATTCAACAACTAATACTTTATTCTCACCATCAATAGATAGGTTTTTAATATGTGGGTTAGGTAGTTTAGGACAACATTGTGTAGCTGCTCTAAAAAAGTTTGGTGTAGTTGTTAACGCCATCGATCTTATACAACCTCAACATTGGGAAGTTTCAGACTTATTTTCACAGTTGAACCAATTAATTATTGGAGATGCAAGAGAACCTAGTATTTTGACACAAGGTCAAGTTCAACAGTGTCGAGCAATACTTATTGTTACAAGTAACGAACGAATAAATTTAGCGATCGCTCTAGCAGCAAGATTAATTAATCCTCAAATTCGTCTTGTAGTCCGTTCTGCAAAAGAAAATCTCAATCAACTATTAGGTCAACAACTAGGAAATTATGTAGCATTTGAACCTACGGAATTACCTGCACCAGCTTTTGCCGTTGCTGCTTTAGATTCAGAAATTATCGGTTTTTTTTACCTAGAAAAATATCAAATAAAGATAGTCAAACGTAAAATAAAACCAGATATGCCTTGGTATAATCGTCATGTTTATCAGCTCAATAATCGTCATCGAAAAGTCATTAGTTACGCGACTAATTATACTCAATTATTATCAGAATTTTATGATTGGGATAGTGATGAATTAATTCAAGCAAACGACCGAATAATTTATATTGAAAAACCAGATTTTTTGACTACTACAAGTAATCAAAAAAAATCTCAGAAAAACCAGTTTAAATTATGGGAAAGATTTCACTCAATTTTAAAAATTCAACCAACGGATGTTAAAAATCTAGTCATTAACTATTGGAATTGGATTCACGAAAACCCAATTCGTAACTTAGTTTTTTCTAGTGCCTTAATTTTAGTAATTTTCTTATTCAGTGGTACATTACTATTTTTGCTTTACTATCCAGAGGCAACTTTAAGAGAGGCTTTTTATAGCACAGCAGTTTTATTACTAGGAGGATTTGGAGATATTTTTGGTGGCATTAAACTAGAGCAAAATTTTCCTTGGTGGCTGCAATTTTTTAGTTTAATCACAACATTAGTAGGAATTATTTCTGTAGCTTTGTTGAATGGTTTAATTACAGAAAGATTGTTAAGTACAAGATTTAAGTTTACCAAAAGAAATCCTATTCCGACTCAAGACCATGTTGTAATAATTGGTTTAGGAAGGGTTGGTCAGCGAGTAGCTAGTTTATTACAAGGATTTAAACAGAAATTAGTAGCAATTAGTTCTACAGCAACTGAATCAGATATAACCCCTCAAATTCCTCTAGTTGTAGGTAATATAATTAAATCTCTAGAAAAAGTAAATTTAACTACTGCCAAAGGAATTATTGCTGTTACAAATGATGAAATGTTAAATCTAGAAGTAGCATTAATGGGTTACGCTGTTAATCCAAATATTCGTTTAGTAATTCGTACTTCTGAACAACGTTTTAGCAATAACTTAGCCAAACTTTTACCATATTCTACATTTATTTGTACTTCCGCTGTTGTAGCAGAAGCTTTTGCCGGAGCAGCATTTGGAGAAAATATATTAAGTTTATTTAGAATAGACCATCAAACAGTATTAGTAACTGAATATAATATTGAGCCAGGAGATACCTTAAATGGATTAATATTAGCTGAAATAGCTTATGGTTATGGAGTAGTAACAATATTATATCAAAAGCCACCAAATGAATCAAAATTAATGCCTTCAGATGATATTAGATTGACCGTAGGCGATCGCCTAATTGTTTTAGCAACAATTAATGGTTTAAAAAGAATTGAAAATGGCGAAATAAAACAACCTACTTGGCAAGTTATGATTGAATCTGCTCCATCAGAATATGCCATATTTCAAGGAGCAAATGAAATTATTGGTATTTCTGGATGTAGCATTAATCAAGCTAGAGAATTAATGAATAATTTGCCAGGAATATTACCTAAACCACTTTATAAACATCAAGCTCAAAGATTAGTTAGAACTTTGAAAAAAGCTTTTGTGAAAGCCAGATTAATCTCAGTATAGAACCAATTTGGGAGCCATTAAAAATCAGAAGATAACTCTTATAAGTTGATCTTTAACTGTAACGATTTGCAAACATTTATTTTTCAGTTCTACATCTCAATCATTTTGCTAATTGCTCATCTTGTTGGTAGTTTTCATTGTTGAGATGAACACGAAATTGACTTAACAAACTATAGACCAAAGGTGATAAAAGAATTCCCATCGCTATGACAAAAACCAAACCACTAAAGAGTGCATAGACAGAAGCAAATACTTTCGCGCTAGTAGTTGAGAGGGGACTAATTGGTCCCATACCACTAAGAATCATCGAAGCTTCTACTAGAGAATCTATCCAACTCAAACCCGCTACCCAATGATAGCCAATAATGCCCATCATAAGTCCTAGAGAGATAAAAAGTGCAGACAGGCCCA
>NZ_JAAHGK010000580.1:0-4580 GCF_010672505.1 Okeania sp. SIO2B9
GTATCAGGCCGTGACGTCCGGTTCGGGCGAACGGCTCGTCACCGCGATGCTGATCGACGCGATCATGGTGATCGGCATCCAGATCTACGTTGGCATTACCTAATCAGTGAATCTTAATACCGCGACTTAGACTAACAATTCTATTGGGCACACCTTGGTCTTGTTTACTATTTTGAGTATCTGAATTTATACGTTTTTTCGAGTACTGCATTTTTTTATTACCTATTCTATCTTAACATTCTCTATGATATGATTTAAAAAAATTAATTGGCTTTGCATAATCAAGCCGATTTTATTTTATTGTCTCATATCACTAGGGAAAGTCATCTGAACTCAAATAAATCATTTACCAGTTTTTTCTAAATTGCTAATTGATACCATAAATTCAATCTCCCATTTGATTTTATTTGCTCACTGTTCATTTCTATGATTACTATAAAAAAATTATTAAATTCAATTATTTGTTATCTGGTAGCATTACGTTGTAAAGGGGTGATTCTCTGAGAATTGGCAAAGATGCCTTCTCCCTGCATTTGATTTATTGGTGGTTTTATTTCAATTTTCATCACTTTTTCTGTAGAAATACAAACTGTTTGATCTATTAAGTGAAAAGTTATCCAAGGTTGTTGGAGTAACTGTGGTAATATAGTTTGAAACTGTTGAGAATTGATTGGTAAACTAAAGGTCTCTGAATTACCATTGATATAATAAAGTATTATCTCTGTGCTGCTTTCTTGAGCGTATTGCGCAAATGAACCTTTCATTGTTTTTGCTCCCCAATTTAATTGTGCAAAGACTTAGTCTTGTCTGATACTATGACTGTTAGAGATTTTAATAAATTTGACTGTACCTACTCCTGGCTTAAACTTTTATACCTGAAGAAACATTAATTAGAGGATAATAAATACTTGTTAAGTATAAAAAATTATCAAATTTTAACCCTCTTGAAAAAATATTTATTACTATAGACATAATATTTAGTTTGAGTGAATAAAATTATTACATAAGTCAAAAAAATATTATTTTAACTAGCTATCAGCTTGGTTTAAAATTGCCGTTTTAATTGTATTAATTTCGGTTTTATATAGATATAAGATATAGCTAAATGCATCAATTGCCGTTAGTTTTTTAAGAGTTAAAAAATCATTCTGAGATTGATATTTTATCTAGATAATTAAATACTTGATGGAGTAGAAAAAAGTACAGAAAACTTTTTAGTTTCACAATTAATGTGTAAACTCCATATATTTATAATATACTCAATTATATTCCTCTAGCAGTAGCCAGTAAAAAAATTAATAATCAATCTTTAGTATAAAACTTAATAAATTCAAAAAAAAATTAAAAATTTTCAGGAAAGCCTGGCAAGTATAACAATATTTGCCTATACTCAATAAAATTGACTCTAATCTAGCCTTTGTCGCCATGATTAAACAGACCAATACCTGCCAACCAGCAACAACTATATTATCCCTAAATATTGCGCCAACTCAAATTATTCGGGGAAAAAATGCTCTGGCCAAATCAGGAGAAGCGATCGCCCTTCTTGGCAATAATCCCTTAATTGTAGGAGGCGATCGCTCCTTGAATATCATTCAACCACACCTTGGGCCTTTACTACAAAATCATCATTTAAAATTTACTCAGGCCAACTACGGGTCGGACTGTAGTGAAGCTAGCCTAGCTAATCTTCGCCAAATCGTCACAACTCAAAAAGCAGACCTGATAATTGGTGTTGGTGGTGGCAAAGCTCTCGACACAGCCAAACTCTTAGCCCACCAAAGTCACTTACCCATAGTCACCATTCCCACCTCAGCAGGCACTTGTGCAGCTTGGACTGCATTATCAAACATCTACTCAGACCAAGGCGCTTTCTTGTACGATGTTAGTCTAGCTAAATGTCCAGACCTGCTAATTCTGGATTATAGTTTAATCAAAACTGGGCCTGCCCGTATCTTAGTAGCTGGTATTGGGGATGCGATCGCCAAATGGTACGAAGCCTCAGTTAGTAGTGGCCATTCAGAACAAACAATGATAGTTGCTGCTGTCCAACAAGCAAGAGTTTTGCGAGATATTCTCTTCCAAAAATCAACAGTAGCTTTACAAGAACCTGGTGGAGAAACCTGGCAAGAAGTTGTTGATGCCACAGTCTTATTAGCAGGTTTAATTGGAGGTATTGGCGGTGCTCAATGTCGGACTGTCGCTGCCCATGCTGTTCATAATGGCCTAACTCATTTGTCAGCAAGTCATGGTACATTACATGGAGAAAAAGTTGCTTATGGTATATTAGTCCAACTAAGGTTGGAAGAAATGCTACAAGGCAACCAACTAGCTATGACTGCTAGACAGCAACTGTTAAAATTCTATGATGAGATTGGTTTACCAAAAACCTTGGGTGACTTAGGGTTAGGAGAAATCAGTTTGTCTGAATTATGGGGTGCTGCTGAAGTTGCTTGTCATAGCAATTCTGATATTCATCGCTTACCATTTAGGGTAATTCCCGAGCAATTAGTAGCAGCAATGGTTTCAACAACAGTCCCACAAGAGCCAGAGAAACAAAATTTAGTGTCAAAGCCGGAAATGCTCGACAAAAGATTATAGCTGTGAACCCCAAAAATACTAGCCAAGATTGCTCAAATTGTGAAGAAAAAGTCCCTAAAGAATTAAACATACGAACTCATTCTTGTTCCCATTGTGGCATAGTAATAGACCGCGACTTAAATGCGGCGATAAATATCAAAAATAGGGCGGTAGGGCATTCCGTCCTTAAAGCTCGTGGAGGCCGACGGGATACCGGGACTACGAAACGAGAAGCCCACACTATAGCGTCAGCGAGCGTGTGGGAGATGTCACGAATTGATACCTATGCAGATACTACAGCTAATTTCTGAAGATTGAAATCTGATGTTTTGAAAAAAATAGTTTATTTTAAGTAGTCTCACTTTTACCGAATAATTAAGGTTTAAAACATCTCCTTTAAAGGAGAAACAAGCGGTCGAGGTATGGCGAGGTCTCTGAGCTGGCCAACCATCGACCAAGAGAAGACAAAATTTTCATTATTAGTCAATCCTCTTCTTTTCAAGGAGAGATAATTGTTAATTATTAATTATTAATTATTAATTGTTGAACTACCTATTTTCTGCTTCAACTTGTAATAAATATGGATTGGATTAGTCCCGCAAACAGAGTACAAGCACTACCACCTTATGTTTTTGCCCGTTTAGACGAACTAAAAGCTCGTGCCCGCGAACAAGGGCTAGATTTAATTGACTTGGGAATGGGGAACCCTGATGGGGCGACTCCTCAACCTGTGGTGGAGGCCGCTATCGCCGCTTTACAAGAAGTAACTAACCATGGTTATCCACCCTTTGAAGGTACTGCTAGTTTCAGGAAAGCAATTACTAATTGGTATTTCCGTCGTTATAATGTGAAACTTGACCCAGATGGTGAAGCTTTACCACTTTTGGGTTCTAAGGAGGGTTTAACTCACTTAGCTTTGGCTTATGTGAATCCAGGAGATTTAGTTTTAGCACCTAATCCTGCATATCCGGCCCATTTCCGTGGCCCTTTAATTGCTGGAGGTAAGATTCATAGCATTTTACTGAAACCAGAAAATGATTGGATTATTGATTTAGGGGATATTCCCGATAGTGTTGCAGAGCAAGCGAAGATTCTCTATTTTAATTATCCTAGTAATCCCACTGGTGCTACTGCCCCACGGGAATTTTTCCAGGATATTGTCGCTTTTGCTAAAAAGTATGAAATTATGCTGGTTCACGACTTATGTTATGCTGAGTTAGCTTTTGATGGTTATCAGCCTACAAGTTTATTGGAGATTCCTGGGGGAAAAGATATTGGTGTTGAGTTTCACACTATGTCTAAGACTTATAATATGGCTGGTTGGCGAGTAGGTTTTGTGGTTGGTAATTCTCGGATTATTCAAGGGTTACGTACTCTGAAAACTAATTTAGATTATGGGTTGTTTGCTGCTCTACAATCCGCTGCTGAAACTGCTTTACAGTTACCGGATGAATTTTTACATCAGGTTCAAGAGCGTTATCGGCAACGTCGAGATTTTCTGATTCAAGGTTTAGGAAAGTTGGGTTGGAATGTGCGGAAAACTCTGGCAACTATGTATTTATGGGTGCCTTGTCCACCAGGAGTAGGATCTACTGATTTTGCTTTGTCTGTATTACAAAAAACTGGGGTTGTGGTGACTCCTGGAAATGCTTTTGGTAGTGGAGGAGAGGGTTATCTGAGGGTTAGTTTAATTGCTGAATGTGAGCGTTTGGGTGAAGTATTAAGTCGGTTTCAGCAGGTAGGAATTTCCTATCATTGAATTAGCAAAATTTTATATGAAGAAAGACTCTAGCATCATTAGCTGAGTCTTTGATATTTACTATTATTTTCTCTGGATTTCTGAATACTTAACAACCAACTGTAGCTCAAAACTATGAACTACCCCGCCGTGTAGACGGACGGGGTTTCTAAGTCCCCGTCAACAAAGTCCGCACTTTGAGATTTTGAGCGCTTCATTTGCCCCAGTTGCCTCATCGAGCCTGTATGTTTACGGGTCGAAT
>NZ_JAAHGK010000581.1:0-4577 GCF_010672505.1 Okeania sp. SIO2B9
ATAATTGATAATTACCTCTGGTTAAAACCGTTACGGAATTGAATATAAGGAAATATCCTAGCACTTTTTTTCCCTTAAAAGGGGAGGCTTTAAACCAGAATTATTTAATTATTAATTATTAATTATTAATTATTCGGTAAGAACGTAGTAGGGAGGTTGTATGCAACGTCCGTACAGAGTAGGGGGAAATAATTGATGAATAACAGTGGGATAATTGATTTTATTTTTTATTCAGGACTTATGCAAATTGACTTTTAAACCACCATCTGTAGGGGCAAATGGTATTGGCTATCGCTAAAGGGGAAAGTTTTTTTATCACTAATTATCCAGACATAATATTACTGCGTAATCTAAAATCCGGTTATATAGTCAGGACTTACGGAAAGGCACTATTTATAGAGTAAAGTAACTGTTGGACAATAGTTTTGAGCGCTATATATAGCGTATCTGCGTAAGTCCTAATAGTATACGTGGATAATTCTATAATTACTTCAATATCCAATCTGGGTGCATCTCAATGTATGAATAAAACCAAAAATTTATCCCTTTTAGGCAACAGGGAATAGGGAATAGGGAATATATAGGAAAAAAGTATTTTTGCTTGCGATGAGATGCACCCTCTAATCTCCCCTACTCCCTGACCTAATCCGTATATCCGTGCCATAATCCGTGTGAGCCACTCCCTGACTCCCTGACTCCTAATTAAATAATTGGTTGATGAATTTCTCCTAACATTACTTTGGCTTTAGCTCCGGTAACTTCTGGCAAATTACTGGGAATTTCTAAAGAACGCCAATAAGCTAAAACTGCAAAGGCGATCGCTTCTTTAAAATCTACATCTACACCTACTTCAGCAGTGGTAATTACTGGAATTGGTACTAATAAATTCTGTATCCGTTCTTTTAAATATAAATTATGACTACCACCACCACATAATAATATTTGATCTGGTAAATTTGGCAAAAAATTTCGATAGCTATGATTAATAGAAGCTGCTGTTAATTCTGTGAGAGTTGCTAGTATATCAGCAGCACTTAAATTATAATTTTCTCCATCAGCAAGACAGTTAAATAAATAGTCTTTGCCAAATAATTCTCTACCTGTAGATTTTGGTGGTTTTTGTTGGAAAAAGTCTTGTTTTAACCATTTTTCTACTAAGTCTTGACATGGTATTCCACTGGCTGCCCATTCTCCATTTTTATCGTAGGTTTTCCTACCTTGAGAAAGGTGTTGTACTGCTAAATCTAATAGTGTATTACTCGGACCTGTATCCCAACCTAAAATACTATTTTTGAGGTATGGTGATTTTTGACTTTTAATATAAGCGACATTTCCTATTCCACCTAAATTTTGAATGCAGCGATTATATTCAGGGTGGCTCAGTAAATGAATATCTACACAAGGAACTAAGGGTGCACCTTGACCTCCTGCAGCAATATCAGCAGCTCGAAAATTACTAATAGTGGGAATACCTGTGATGTTAGCAATTACTTCACCACGTCCTAACTGAAGGCTATAACCTAATTGTTGAGATGGTGGACGGTGATAAACAGTTTGACCGTGAGAGCCAATAATTTCTGCTTTTTGATCGCTTTTTTGATTAATTGTAAATGCTGCTTGGGCAAATTCTTGGGCAATAGCATCATCAAGTTCTGCCAATTCAGCTATTGACAGAGATGCACCGCCACAAACACTAAGAATTTGGGAGCGTAATTTTTCTGAGTAGGGATAAGTAGTTGCTGCTAGCAGTTCAACTTTTAAATTTGTTTGACCACCAGCAACATCAACTAAAGCTGCATCTATACCATCGACAGAAGTGCCACTAATCAAACCAATAATTTTGGTCATTTTTCATTACCAACAATGACAATTACTACTGTGATATTATCGCGACCTCCTCGATCTTTAGCTGCATCTACAAGTTCTTGAGCAATAGGTTCACAATCATCACTAGAACTTAACATGGGGGCAATTACCGTGTCAGATAAATCTTCTGTTAATCCATCACTACAGAGTAATAGGCGATCGCCTGTTTGAATATCAATAGATAAGGTGTCTACTTTACCCATATCTTTCCTACCTAAACATTGAGATAGTACATGACGCCAAGGATGTACTCTAGCTTGTTCGGGAGTTAAAGCATTCTGTCTCACTGCTTGAGCTACCCAAGTTTGGTCTTCTGTAATTTGTTCTAAGTTTTGGTCTCGAAGTCGATAGAAGCGAGAGTCACCTACATTTGCACACCAATGTTCTTGTTCTCGGAAGATAACAACTACTGCGGTGGTGCCCATATCTGAACGTTCTGGGTTTTCTAGTTGGTCGTATAAAATGGCTTCATTGGCTTTGAGAAAAGCATCTTCTAACAATTTTGATGATTCTATAACATCCTGCCAATGGCTAACAAGATAATTTTTAATTACTTCCGCAGCAATTCTACTAGCTTCTTGGCCACCTGCATGTCCTCCCATACCATCAGCAACAATAAAAAATCGTCCTTCAGGGTCTATGTAATAAGAATCTTGATTAACTGAGCGAATACAACCTTTATCAGTAGTGCCTGCGAAATTCAATTTCATAGAGTTTAGTTGAAGGCTTTTTGTCCCATTTTGATGTTTATTATCCACCTAATATATTTAATATCCCAATTTTTATATACTTTACTTTTATTTTAGCACTACAATGTTGCTAATTAATACAGTATATATCTTGCCATAAAATTATTTTATTGATAAGTTTTATCTAATCGTGTTAATGCAAACATCTTATTTCCCATGAACTGCGGAACCCGCTCGCCGCGGCCCGCACCAACCTGGAGCTCGCCCTCTCCAACCCCGACGCGACCGTCGAGGAGCTTCGGCACTCGGCCGATGTTGCCCACCGTTCGACCGAGCGCATGGGGGCCATGGTCGACAACCTTCTCCAGCAGGCCCGGGTCGGCGTGCCCGAGGTGACCCGTAGCGAGGTGGACCTGGCGGCAATCGCGGCCGACGTGGCCGAGGAGTTCCGGGCCGCGGCCCGAACCCGCAACCTCGTCGTGGCGCTGGAGGCCCCCAACCCGGTGCTGCTCAAGGCCGACGGTCCGGCCCTGCGCCGGGCGGTGGCCAACCTGGTGTCCAATGCGGTCCGCCTGGCCCCCGAGGGGTCGACGGTGCAGGTCCGCTCCTCGGTCGAGGACGGGCAGGCGATCGTTGCTGTCACCGATGAGGGCCCCGGCCTGACCGAGCCGGAACAGTCTCGGGTGTTCGAACGGTTCTGGCGGGGCGACGACAGCGGTACCGGCACCGGGCTCGGCCTTTCCATCGTGCGTCAGATCGCCGAACGCCACGGCGGGACCGCCCTCGTGGCCTCCCGGCCCGACACCGGTTCAACGTTCACCATTAAGCTGCCGATGATGGCACGACAGGCATCCTCGGCGGAGCCCATCGCCCCGCCGGCCAAGGATCCCGATCGTCCGCCGGTTCCGCCGACTACGATCGTCGGGCGCTAACGGTGGCTCGGCGGCGTTCACGATTCGGCGAAGCGGGCTCGATCGGTGCAAGAAGGCGAATGGAGGCCCGAGTTGTCGGGTGACGGTCCGGACATGAACGACGGTGAAGGGCAGGCGGACGATCAAACGTGGCCACCGCCATCGTCGTCCGACGCCGGGCCCGTGAGCTCCGGGTCCGACGGGGCGCCCGCCCCGATGTTGCTCCCGCCGACCGCACCGTCGCCACCGGCAGCCCCGCCCGGACCTCCCGCGGCGGGACCTCCGCCCGCACCTTCTGCCGCGGCACCCCCTGCGGCACCGCCCGCGCCCCCGGCCGCACCGCCCACACCGCCGCCCGCATCCGCCGCGTCGCCCGATGCGGCACCGCCCCCGTGGCCGGCCGCTCCTGTGCCGGTCTCCGGGCCCCCGACGACGCCGATGCCGTCGCCGGCCAACGCCGTCGTCCCGCAGTCCTCCCCGCCGCCGCTGACCGGTGGATGGAGCCCGCTCGGCCCGACCCCCGGCGGGCCCCCGGTTCGGTCCGGCAACGGCGACAGCTACCTGCCCCCGGTGGCGCCGCCGTCGGCATCGCCCGCAGGGCAGACCGAAACGCCCCCGGCCGCTCCGTCGGGTGGACGCTGGGGCTGGCGGGCCGCCTTCTCGTTCCTGGCCGGCGGCTTGATCGCGGCCGCCGGGTTCGGGGCCGCCCAGTTGGGTCGGGCCGACGATTCGACCGCCGATGTGGTCGAGACTGCGCTCACGACCTCCACCACCGAAGCTCCGGCGCCAACAACCTCGATCGTGGTGGACCTGGAAGATATCGAGGAACCGGCCGCGCTGGTGGCGGTCACCCTCGGCCCGGCCGTGGTCCAGATTGAAACCGACGTCGGTCTCGGTTCGGGCGTCATCTACGGCGATGGGCTGATCCTCACGAACAACCACGTGGTGGAGGGCTCCAGCCAGCTCCGGGTCCGGTTGTCCACCGGCGAAACGATCGACGGGGAGATCCTCGGCACCCACGAACCGACCGACGTGGCCGTGGTGTCGGTCGGCCCGGGCCGTAACCTTCCGATCGCCCCGCTGGCCACCGGCGAGAAGATCCAGGTCGGCA
>NZ_JAAHGK010000582.1:0-4571 GCF_010672505.1 Okeania sp. SIO2B9
TGAAGAAGGAGACAGGAGACAGCTATACTGGAGACAGGAGGAAAATTACATGGGGATTCGCTCCCCCAAGTAATGCGTGAACACCCCCGTTGACGGTGGGGTATTAAACCCACAAAGAAAATGATAAATGATAATTTACTTCGTAAACATTCAGCTATTAGCAGTCAGCGTTTCCCTGCGGGATGCTACGCAAACAGCAATTAGTAATGAATAATTACTTCTCAGATTTAGGAAGGGGACTTTGGCAGTAACTTTGTATTCTTTCTGAATTTCAACGGTTGCTTTTACCTTCTCCAAAATTAATAGCTGATAACGCAGTTCCAACCATAGGAGACTAGCTAATAGCTGACGGCTATTTGCGCAACATTCCACAGGAAATGCTTACTATACTTCTTAATAAAAGTCAAAATTTGCTTTTTTCATTAGACATATCCGAAAAAGAAAAAAATACCGAAAAAAGCCACAAAAAAAAGGGTGCATCTCATATTTGCAAAAATACTTTTTTTTCCTATATATTCCCTATTCCCTATTCCATTTTGCCTGTTGTCTGTTGCCTAAAAGCGATAAATTTTTGGCTTTATTCAAAATTGAGATGCACCCAAAAAAAAGGAATTAATTTAAGAATAAAAGAAGAAAAATTCAAAATTAGCCAAAGATAGTAGTTGAACATCTAACAAGATTGTTAAAAGTTTTCAGAGTAGTTCAATAAAGATTCAGATTAAGAGGGAAAAAAATGAGCAAATAGTGAAGACAATATGTGGCTTAGTGAGACTGAACAAAGGAGGGTTAATCAGATAATCAAAAAAGTTGTAAACAAGAAATAAAAAAATCAAATATAAGGGGATACGCGACCCCTCCTAAAATTAAATGACAAGCTAGAAGTCCGAGATTTAAACCCAAGCTTTTAGCGCGCTGAAAACTGAGTGCTATTTGCAGAGCATTCCGGTACAAAAAATGCTGATAGCTAGTTAACTTTGATTACTTTGTTCTGCACTTTGAATTTTTATTTAAACTGCTGTAAAGTCTATCTAATTATCGTTTAACGACTAAAAGACAATTAATCTATTAGTCTATCTAATCATAAATCAATAAATCATGGTGCACGAATTTTCCTTTGCTTTTGGACTACGAAAAATAGAAGATAATAACCTCTCATCTCAAAAACATGAGTCACGCTCAATCTACCGAGCAATTGTGTTAATGCTATTAACCACAACCATAGTCGGTTTACAAGTTAGTCGTCTGGTTCAACTACAATTAATTCAAGGTCAACAGAATAGAGACCGAGCAGAAAACAACCGCATTAGGCCAATTTCAGTCCCATCCAATCGAGGACTAATCCTAGACCGTAATGACAAAGTCTTTGCATCTAATCGTCCCATCCGTTCCATCTATTTATGGCCAAAAGAACAATCCAAAGAGCAATGGAAAATTACTGCAGAAAAGCTCAGAACCATAATTGATATACCCGCCGAAAAAATCATTCAAAAAGTAGAGCAGGCTATAAATTCAGGAGAAAAGAATGTAAATATTAGCCATGAAGTGAATCGTGATACTTTTGTCACCTTACAGGAAAGAGCTGCGGAATTTTCCGGTGTAGAAGTGAGGTCGGAATCAACTCGTTATTATCCTCATGGACAATTAGCATCTCATATAATTGGATACCTTGGCGAAGCTACATCAGAAGAACTAAAAGCTAACCCAGAATATCAAATGAGAATGATGGTTGGTAGATTAGGGGTTGAAGCAAGTGCTAATAATTTACTTGGGGGAAAATGGGGTAAGCGTTTGATAGAAGTCAATGCCCAAAATCAGGAAATAGGTAGTCTCGGAGAAATTAAACCTCAAGCAGGAAAGACAGTAAAGTTAACTCTTGATATAGACCTTCAGAAAACAGCAGAAAAAGCTCTAGGTTTTCGTAAGGGAGCAGTAGTTGCTCTAGATGTGAATACGGGGGAAATTTTAGCAATGGCCAGTTATCCCAGATTTAACCCCAATGTGTTTACGAAACCTATGTCTCAAGCCAAATGGCAAAATATTCATAGTCAGGAGCAATCATTTTTAAATCGGTCTCTCCAAGGTTATCCTCCAGGTAGTACTTTTAAAATAGTGACTTCTTCAGCAGCTATGGGGTCTGGAAAATTTTCACCATACTCCCTTGTATATACTTCTGACTCGATTTATGTTGGAGGTATTAGTTTCAATGAACATAGTGGAGGATATGGTTCAATTGGTTTTAGAAGTGCATTAGCCTATAGTAGTAATACCTTCTTTTATAGAATAGGTATGGCTATTGGACCTCAAGAAATAATTAAATGGGCACATCAGCTTGGTTTGGGTGGTGAAAATTTAAACCTTTTGGGCATACCCGCAACATACAATGGTTTAATTCCTACTGAAGAAGATAAACGTAGGATTTATAATGATGATTGGTATTTGGGTGATACAGTAACTATGGCAATTGGCCAGGGTCTGGTTTTGGTGACACCATTAGAGTTGGCAGTAGCAGTAGCAGCGATCGCTAATGGTGGTAAACAGATTAAGCCTCACTTGTTAGCAAATGAAACGAATAGTCCAAAAATGAAGCCTACTCCCACAGGGTTGAAACCTGAACAGATAAAGATTATTAGAGAAGGGATGATTGATGCAGTTTATTATGGTACAGCACAATCTCTTAATGACGGTACTATTCCTCTGACAGGAGGGAAAACGGGAACCTCAGAAGTAATTGGACAAAGGTCTCACTCTTTATATGTTGGTTTTGGGCCAGCTTATCAGTCAAAAATTGCGATCGCTGTCATTGTGGAGAATGGAGGTTATGGTTCTGTTTCTGCTGCTCCTGTTGCCAAACAGGTTTTTCAAACTTATTTCAGCAAGTATAATGAAGATCAATCAAACTAGATTGTAACTTGGGATTTTATATTTTTGATTGAAGGAAGAAGAAAGAAGAAAGAAGAAAGAAGAAAGAAGAAAGAAGGAAGAAGCAAAAATCTTACGTTGTCTGAACAAGAAGTGTTCCTTTGACAAAAAAGAGAATTAATGACTTAAAAACTGGTATTGAAGTCATTAATTATGACTCCTGACTTCTAATACCATGTCCGGTAGCATCGGTATTGTAAGCGTGAAGGTAAGGAAGACCGAAGTTGGAAGAGGGAAGAAGACTTAAAAGCTTGAAAAAACTTAAGTTTCCTGTAGATATTCGCCCTTGATTTTACACAAACGATACCAGCGCACATAACATAATACCATATCCGGTTTACACAGGAGGTTGATTAAAAGGGT
Source organism: Okeania sp. SIO2B9 (assembly GCF_010672505.1). Taxonomy (NCBI): domain Bacteria; kingdom Bacillati; phylum Cyanobacteriota; class Cyanophyceae; order Oscillatoriales; family Microcoleaceae; genus Okeania; species Okeania sp. SIO2B9. The sequence continues at coordinate 3,283 of NZ_JAAHGK010000582.1, forward strand.
AAAGCAGCTATGCTGATGCACTACCCTAATTTGGAAAAAGAATGTTACGAACATAGGACTTACGCACCTCAAGGTATCTTCGTCATTGCGACCCATAGGGAAGAATCTCAACTCGTAGTTTTTCGTACCTCATGCGTAAGTCCTAGAATAAATAATCAGGGCAGTTAAAAGACACCTACAGCAAATGTCACTTGAAATAAAAATATAAATTCTGACCTAATAAATGGTATCAAAGCTTATTCATTCTGACTCCTAAGAAATAACCTAGTTATTTGTACCAAACATTTATCAATTTGGTATAATCCTTTTGTTTGATTTATTGGCGTTGGTGACATCCTCTCCGGCCTGAAGGCGCGGAGATTCCTACTGAACCGTAGCTCTTCGGTGGGTTGACGTTTTGCTGGCGCAAAGCTCCGCTAACACAGGCTGCTGCTAGCTTGACCCTAGTCTTATGCTTGCCTCCACGTCCGTTTAATGTCTCGGACTGCCTGCCCGCGACTAATATATTTATTGCTGTATTCTCGTCTCTGTCGTGTTTGGCACCACAATTAAGGGATTCCCATTCTCGCACTTGAAGGTCTAATTTGCCTCTACGAAAACCACAACATGAACATTTTTGAGTCGTCGCCTCCCAACGACTAATTATTCTCAAATCACGACCATACTTTTCTGCTTTTCCTTCTAAGAAAGTTCTAAATTGTCGCCAACCTAAATCAGATATAGCTCTGGATAATTTGCGGTTTTTTACCATGCCATAAACATTCAAATCCTCTAAAACAACTGTTTGGTTTTCACGAATTATTTTAGTAGATAATTTATGCAGAAAATCTGTCCTTGTATCTTTTAATTTACTATGAAACTTAGCTACTCTAGCCCGTGCTTTTTCATACCTTTTAGACCCTTTAGTTTTATTAGATAATGACTTACTTAACTTTCGATACTTCTTAATCCATTTTTTCAACGGTTTTGGTGCATCAATCTTTGTACCATTGCTGAATGTTGCAAAGGTTTTAATACCTAAATCTATGCCTACTGAATTATCAGTTTTTGGTAAAGCTTCTGGTTGTATTTCTACGACAAAACTAAGAAAGTATCTATTAGCTGAATCTTTAATAACTGTTACTGAGCTAGGCTCACTGGGTAGTTTTCTTGACCAGGCTACTTTCAGCTTTCCAATCTTGGCTAAATAAACTTGATCTTGGTGTACTTTAAACCCCCTCAAGGTAAACCTGGCAGTCTGTTTTGATTTCCTGGTTTTAAATTTGGGAGGTTTTATGGCTTGGCCTTTT
>NZ_JAAHGK010000583.1:0-4565 GCF_010672505.1 Okeania sp. SIO2B9
CTTACATAAAGTTTATGTAAGTCAAGAAAAAGCTCTTAGTTTCAGCCAGTTACCACCTCATCTCTCTCTACAATCTCAATCTTACCAAATACATCCAATTCTCTTAGATTCCTGCCTTCATTCAGGATACGCTTTGAGATTGGCAAAAAAAGATGAATTATCTAAAAATATAGATATTTATTTGCCCATAGAATTAAAACGGTTAAAATTATATCGTCCCTTCACCTCCCAACTTTGGAGTCAAGTACAACTAAGCTCTCCTCAAGAACTCGATCCAGAAACTGTTTCTTCAAATTTTAACTTGTTTAATGAGGAGGGAGCATTAATAGCTGAAATTGAGGGTCTTACCTCTAAACGTACTAGTAGTAAAGCTCTGCTTAATCTGATTTCAACTCAACGACAAAAAGAACTCCAAGATTGGTTTTATCAACTACAATGGCAGCCTATTTATTCTGTATCTGGGGTGTATCAAAACATAATACCGGAGATGGAATTAAGTCATTGGCTAATTTTTACGGATACTAAAGGAAAAGGAAAATCTTTAGCAGCACATTTACAGCAATTAGGTCAAGAAATTACTCTAGTCTATCCTGGTGAGAGTTGGCAAAAATTAAGCTGTGGAGTTTATCAAATTAATCCCAGTAATTCTCAAGATTTTGAGAGTTTATACCAACAAATCTTAACAGAAACTAAATCACCGATAAAATATGTTATTCATTTGTGGAGTCTAGACTCTTTGCCTTCAGAACAATTAACAATTACAGGACTAGAACAAGCAGAAAAATTAGGATGTGCCAGTGTCTTGCATTTAGTTCAATCCTTAGCTAAAAATCATCAATATTCTATTCCTAAGCTGTGGCTAGTAACTGAAGGAGCACAATTAGTTTTAAATCTAGAGGAATTAGCAATAGCTCAAACTCCATTATGGGGATTAGGGAAAGTAATATCTTTAGAACATCCGCAGCTCTGGGGAGGATTAATCGATTTAGAACCTACTGGTGGAGAAAAACAAATAGAAATACTATTGAATCAGATTACTTCTAATTCAACGGAAGATCATCTTTCTATTAGAGGAGAAAAAACTTATGTCGCTCGTTTAGTTAAGCAATCTCCAAGAAAATCTCAATCTTATCAATGGCAATCAGAGGGAACTTACCTGATTACAGGAGGATTAGGAGCTTTAGGATTACATACTGCTAAGTGGATGGTAGAAAAAGGAGTAAGAAATATAGTCTTCATCAGTCGTAGCTCTCCCGATCAAACAAAGCAAGCAGCGATCGCTAATTTAGAAGAACAAGGAACGCGGGTTTTAGTTGCTCAAGCAGATGTATCCCATCAGGAAGAATTAAGGGCAGTACTTGAACAAATCCAACTAACTATGCCTCCTCTTAAAGGGATTATTCATGCAGCTGGAGTAGCAGAATTTGAACCACTAACACAGATGGGACTAAGCCAAATGAGTACAATTTTACAACCAAAAGTGAGAGGAGGATGGCTTCTTCATCAACTAACTAAAGATATAAAGATAGACTTTTTTATCTGCTTTTCTTCAATTGCTGCTTTATGGGGTTCAGTTGGTCAAGCTCATTATGCTGCAGCTAACCATTTTCTTGATGGGCTTGTTCATTATCGTACCTCCATAGGATTACCGGGATTAACTATCAATTGGGGGCCTTGGACGGGAGGAGGCATGGCTGATACAGAACAACTATTAGAATTAAGGAAAAGAGGCATTAAACCTTTATCCCCTTCTCAAGCTCTAGTCGCTTTAGAACAATTGTTAGATAGTAGTGAAATCCAAACTGGTTTAGCTAATGTTGATTGGAGTATCTTTAAACAACTTTACGAGATAGGAAGAGTCAGGTTACTTCTAGAAGAAATTGAGGTAAAACCAGGCCAAACACAATTGCTAAATGATTCAAATCAACTAGCGACAAAAGCAAAACAAGAAAGAATTTTATCACAATTAAAACTAGCTAACGATGAAGAAACAGAAAAAATTTTATTAGCTTATCTTTTAGAGGAAATAGCTCAGGTATTGGGAATAAAAATTGAAAAAATCGAATTAGAACAACCATTGACCATGATGGGAATAGATTCTTTGATGGCGGTATAATTACGCAATCAGGTACAAAAAGCTCTAGGAATAGAAGTTCCTTTGAGCCAATTTATGGAAGGCTTGACTGTAGTTGCTCTAACTAAAGAAATCCAAAAGCAACTAAAGGAAACCCATCCAACAATTGGAGTTGAATTAAAAAATAATCAACAAACTTTGTTAACTAATGTAAAAAATAATGATTGGATAGAGGTAGACCTATGAACTTGATTGAATTTTTACAAGACCTTTCCCTAAAAGGGGTAAAGTTGTGGATTGAGGGAGAACGGCTACGCAGTGGCGGTTCTAAAGAAGTGTTGACTGCTGATGTAATCGCTCAACTAAGACAACACAAAGACAAAATCTTACAGTTGCTGCGGGAACGCCCAGATATTTTCAACGTTTACCCCCTTTCCTTTGGTCAAAGGGCACTATGGTTCTTGTGGCGATTAGCGCCTAAGAGTTCAGCTTATAATGTAGCCTTTAACTGCCGTATCTATTCTCAAGTAAATCTTGATACTTTACAGAAGGCATGGCAATTATTAAGTGAACGTCATTCTTTGCTGCGTACTACTTTTCTTCAGCAAGAGCAAGAGCCATTCCAAAAGATACATTCTAATTTAGAGATTGATTTTAGACAAATTGATGCTTCTAACTGGAATGAAAACGAACTCAATGTTAAAGTTGTTCAAGAATACCAACATCCTTTTAATCTTGAAGACGGACCTGTAGCGCGAATCAGATTATTTACATACTCTCATGAGGAACATATCCTCTTGCTTGTACTTCACCATCTTAATTGGGATGCTTGGTCTATAGGTATAGTAGTACAAGAATGGCTCAGTATTTACCAGTCACTAATTGAAGGGACTAAAAATAGCCTAACTCCTATTGACTATACTTACTTGGATTATGTTCATTGGCAAAAAGAATTATTGGCAAGCGACAAAGGAAAAGAACTTTGGGAGTATTGGCAACAGAAATTATCAGGAGAATTACCTGTACTAAATTTACCAGTTGATAAACCTAGACCTAAAATTCAAACTTACAATGGTGCTTCTTATTACTTCCAATTACCAGAAAATTTAACTAAAGAAATTAGGGAAGTAGCTAAAAGAGAAGGAGTAACTTTGTACATGATGTTACTAGCAACATTTCAAGTTCTTCTTCATCGTTATACAGGGCAAGAGGATATTTTAGTAGGTTCACCAACTTCGGGAAGAACCAGGTATGAATTCACCAATATTGTCGGTTATTTTGTTGACCCAATGGTTATGCGGGCAAATCTGGAAGGAAATCCGAGTTTCTCTGAGTTTTTAACTCAGGTGCAACAAACAGTAAAAGAAGCAGTTGCTCATCAGGATTTTCCTTTTGCTCTGTTAGTAGAACGATTGCAGCCAGATAGAGATTTAAGTTATTCTCCAATTTTTCAAGTTAGCTTTGTTCTGCAAAACTTTAAACAATTTGAAAAACTACAACAGTTATTCTTAGGACAAGAAATAGTAGAAGTAGAAGGTCTCAAATTGAAATCTTGGTCAATGCCTCAGCAAGAGGGTCAGTTTGACTTGGAGCTAGAAATGGTGGAAAGTAACTCATCTCTAGTAGGATGTTTCAAGTACAATGCCGATCTCTTTGAGGAGCCAACAATATGTCGTATGGCTGGGCATTTTCAGACTTTGTTAGAAGGTATTGTTGTTAATCCTGAACAAAAGGTAAGACAATTACCTTTGCTAACAACAGAAGAACATCATAAGTTATTAGTTACATGGAATAATACCAAAACTGACTATTTATTGGACAAATGTATTCATCAGTTATTTGAGGAGCAGGTTGAAAGAAGTCCTAATAGTGTAGCTTTAGTATTTGAAACAGAGGAACTAACTTATCAACAGTTAAATGAGCAAGCTAATCAATTAGCACATTATTTGCAAGCTAAAGGTATTGGATCAGAAAAACTTGTTGGTATTTGTGTGGAGCGATCGCCTCTCATGGTAGTAGGTTTGCTAGCTATTCTTAAAGCAGGTGGAGCATACATACCATTAGACCCAAACTATCCTCAAGAGCGACTATCCTTCATACTGGAAGATTCCCAAGTATCAGTATTGTTAACTCAAAAGCAACTGGAAAAATCCTTGCCCCAACACCAAGCTCAGTCAGTTTTTCTTGACACTGATTGGGAAAAGATTGGTCAATACCAACAAGATAATCCTAATAGCGAAGTAACTATTAAAAACTTGGCTTATACAATCTACACTTCCGGGTCTACTGGTCAACCAAAAGGAGCAATGAATACTCACCAAGGTATTTGTAATCGATTGTGTTGGATGCAAGAAACTTATAAACTCACTACAGTAGATCGTGTTCTTCAGAAAACACCTTTCAGCTTTGATGTATCAGTTTGGGAGTTTTTCTGGCCACTTATAACTGGAGCTTGTTTAGTTCTTGCAAAACCAGAAGGTCATAAAGACAA
>NZ_JAAHGK010000584.1:0-4562 GCF_010672505.1 Okeania sp. SIO2B9
GTTAATTTTAGTTTCAGATAGTTCTACTTTGTCGTCTCTCCTGATATAATATGGTGCATATAACTTTACATCCGGTTGATAAGCAAAGGGTTGATAAGCAACCCCAATATCTAAAAGTTCTGTATTTGTCTCAATTTCTGATTTAAGTCGCTCCAATAATTCCCCATCATTTAATTTACCAGAAGTGAGGTCGTTGGCTACAGAAATAGCTGATTTTTGGGCAAAATACAGTCGTCGGTCAATCTCCAGAGCAACTCTAGCTGTTTCCCTTTGAGCTTGATGTTTAGCATTATCAAATCTCTCTTTTTGTTCTAGAGTGTACAATAAAGACCCTAATATAGCTAATGTTAAACTAATTCCACCAAGGGTTAGTGAAGTGTAAAATGCGATTATTTGTGGCTTACTAGCATTATTAATAGTTAATGTTTTATGTAAAAATTTGTAGATTTTTTGTTTGATTATTTTAGCTTTTTTTTGAATTTTTTTCTCGTCTTTTATGAAATCATTTTGAATCTTTTTATCAATCTTCATAATTTTGTTTTTTCTGTAGATTTTATTACATAATAATATCTTGATTTTTGGCAAAAAAATGGAGAGTATTAACATTTTTTTAAGCTGCCTAGATCAAAATATATGAGTGTCAAGATTACCCGAAGGAGAATTGGGCGTTGGTGAATTAGTGTATCATATTCATCTTAATTACTTAGGAGTCAACCCACCCCTAACCCCTCCCCTCCTGGGAGGGGAAGGACCGAGTCAGGAGTCAGGAGGGAATAAAGAAGAAGAAAGAGGAGTAGAAGGAAAAAGTTTTTTGGTCGCGGAGCGCGGAACAGAGTTCTATCGCGCTTTTATCCGGATATGATATCATACCTCAAATCACCAACGCCGAGAATTGTGCTATCTATAGCGCTGTGCGTAGGCAACAGGCAACAGCTCCGGAAGGGGGAATAAATTGCCGTTTGCGCAGCATCTCCGTTGGAATAATATAAGACTTTTAGCTATTTTGCCTCTCCTGCAATTTGTAAATATACCAGCGCTCATTGCTATAAATTTTGTCTCAAAATATCAACTCTAGTTCATCTGATATTTGAGCGACAAATATAGGAAGATCAATCTGAAATGTTCCTAACTCTTACAGCACTTTTGAGAAAAATAGTTTAATCTTAATATCTTTTCTTTCTCTTGAGTTACACAACTCTACTAAGTAGGTAAGTATTAAAAAATCAAAACGTCAAAATTAGGCGACAGTTTATCAATACCTTATTTCAAACTTTTTACACAACTAAATATACATCGATTTTATTGTACCAACTTACTTATTCGTTCTCCGATTATTACTCAAATAATACATTCAGTACTTACGCATGAGGTACGAAAAACTAGGATTTGAGATGGCTTTCCGTTCCGGACTGCTCCGCAAACCCTGTGGGTCGCTTCGGACGAAAATACCTTGCAGGTGCGTAAGTCCTAACACTATATATAGCATAGCTTTGTAGGCTCTGTATATATGAACTAGACAACTAATTAAAAAAGTCAAGTTATTTTTGATTTTTTTAAAAGTCTGACAAGGTAAAGTTTGATTTGCATCAGCCAAAAGAGATTTTCAGAAAAAATTAAGGTATTCTATAATTTGCAGGATAATGCCTGGTTATTTTAAATTTAATTTGCCCTCTCTCCAATCCCTGCTCTGATAATTCCATGATGATGCAATGCCAATATTAAAATATTATTTAACAATACTTGATCGACTGTTTTTTTGCTACTGTAAGAACAATCTAAATTTTGCATTGTACTAGACTCTAGACTTCAGTTTCTGTAGACTAGGAAAGTACATTATTCTTATAATAAATCTCTAAGTTGAGTAAAAAAAATGGACTTATTAGAACAAATTTGGAATAGTCTTGGAGAAATCTCTATTTTTGGCCTATCGGCATATAAACTATTATTTGCACTCGGGGTGTTGCTATTAACACTAATACTCCAGGGATTTATTGCTGGAGTAATTATTAAAAGTATTGAGGGTCTAGCTTCTAACACTAAATCTGACTTAGACGATCAATTGATTGCTATCATTAAAGAACCCTTAGGCTGGTTAGTTTTAATTGCTGGGTTTTGGTCAGTGCATATAATTTTAATGGAGTATATCAGTCCTCAGTTAAACAAAATTATAACTGATATTATCGGTTTAGCTGCTATTGCTCTGGTAGCAAATGTGATTTATCGTTCAGCTCCTTTGTTAGGTCAACTACTAAAATATCTAACTATTCACACTGAGACAGACCTCGATGATTTGCTGGTTCCTTATTTCCCTAGACTATTTCGGATTGCAGCAATTGTTGTGGTATGTATTAAAGGAGCAGAAGTCTTTTTGGGAGCATCTGCAGGAGCTTTGATTGGTTTACTTGGTGGTGCTGGTGTTGCTTTAGGTTTGTTGTTCAAAGACATTATCTATGATTGGTGTTGTGCTGTAATTATCTATACTGATGGGTTGTATAGACCTGGTGATTGGATAGGAGTTACAGGATTAAGTGGTTTTTTCCAGGTTTCAGAAATTGGTTTAAGAACAACAAAGTTGTACTCATGGGAATGGGGTTCGATCATTAAAATGCCCAATTCTCGAATGGTTGGTGGTATTGTAGATAACTGGTCTCAAGACAGAGCTAATGTTGAAGAGTGGGGGATAACAGGAACTTTAAAAATTGATGGCATTACAGCAGATCAAGCAGAGAGAATAATAGCTGGTCTTGATGAAATATTTAAAAGTATGGAAGGTTTTCTGGAACATTATATAATGTTCCTAGGTCTTGAAGGTAATGCTCGCAAGATTAAATATGTTTCATATCATCCTCCTGCTGGTTACGGGCGTACTGCCAATGAATTTCATTTGAGGGTAATGAAATTAATGGAAAAAGAGGGTATTGCTGCTCAGAATGTCTTTATCATTACTGACCAAGAAAGTTATACAAAAAATATGAAAATGGCAATCAAGAATTGAGTTCTAAATATCCATAAGTTAATATTTTGGTAATGGTAAACAAGTAGTTATTGTTGAGGTTTACCTTCTAGTATCGCTACGCGGAAATTAAAAGTCATGCATTTAAAAGCGAGTGCTAATTGGCGAGGTCTCCTACGGGGCGCCTACTGTGCGGAATTACTTCCGCACACAGCCCCTCCAGAATGTAAGACGCACATCTGACAGTCAATCATTTTTGATTTGTAATTGTTCGCGCGATTTTGTAACTGGTCAGTTATTTCCGCTGAATACTGATAAATAACTGTTGTGAGGAGTCAGTCCTCAGGAGTCAGGAATCAGGAGGGAAGAAAGGAGAAAAAGAGGAAATATTGGTATTGGGGGTATTGATAATTTCAGTATTTGTTTGGTACTGTCGGTATTGTCAGTCCTTAAATTTTATTTATAACTGACCCGTCCGCAATTCGTAGCTCCCCCAGAGGGGGAACATGATATAACATCTTTTTGTTCCTGCTTACCTAACTTTTTTCTTTCTATTTAATAGTTTAATGGCGAATATTAATGCTTTCTATCTCTGATCGCCAACTTTGCTAAAGTTTATTTGTAGAAACTTCCTACTTTTCACAGCTTTGTGGCTGTATCCTGTCTTAATTTAGCAACAGTGACATCTGGAGTTACAGATATTTCCAAACCATGACCAATAAACCATCCTTACTAATTCCCTAATAGACATCTGGTAAAAATCCAAAATAAAATCAATTCTCACACATAAATTATCAATTCTTTCCCCTCCTGGGAGGGGGAGGGGCGAGGGGTGGGTTCCCTACTGCCTACAGCAAAGCTGCCTACTGCCTCATTTGGAGGAGATGTCTAATAGTTACTTATGGGTGAAATTGCCAAGCTAAACTATTTTTTTGCCAAGTAAAACCTTGGTTTTGATGCTGAGAAGTCTAGGCAAGTAGAGTTGCATTAACCGGTCAATCAAATATATTGCTACGCCAATGTAAAACAGATGTATTTTCTGCCGATAAATAACCTCAAGATTAGTTTATTCCTGCCTCAGTAAATTCCAATTTTGACCAAAAAAAAGGTCTCAAGTTTTCCCTTTCTAGGGGATAAAAAAGAAAATTCTGCATCTTAAAAGCTTCCCTAGTACTGATAGGGTAGCTCCTCTATCTGTAAAGATGCTAAGTAAATTGACTAACCAATTTCTTTAGTTGAACTGCATAAACTGATGCTCCTAGTGCCCGTGTCATTAATTGAGAACCCAAGCAAATTCTGAGAATAGGTAAATCTGTAATAATGACGATTTTTTAGTAAATTCAATTCATCTGTTAAAAATGGAGAATCTGGTTAATCCAATATATCTGCCAATCATTATTTAGTAAATCAGTTTTATACCAAATTGACGCAAAGGTAGTTATGTATTAATCTATAATTTTTTGCCTTAAATCTACAATTTTATCGTTCGCAGATATTGTAAATATTTAATTTTTTTCGATCTTTTTTCATATAGAACCCATTTGAGGTCTATATAATTATGGTAGTCAAGTCTTTTCGCGCATCAATGAGTGAGGAACAATCATCAGCA
>NZ_JAAHGK010000585.1:0-4558 GCF_010672505.1 Okeania sp. SIO2B9
TTTCTCAACTTAACAATAATACCTTTGTTTCTGTCGCAGATGAAAAATCTGGCTGGCTACGAATTACTAATCCAGTTATAGGTTGGGTTGCCAAGAACCGAACTCGTAGCACTTGTGCCAGGGTAGATAAGACTATTACTTTTTCCCCAGAAAGTAACACAGCTATTGTTAGAGGGGAGATGATTGGTACTGGTAGTCATAACTATCGGGTTAGGATGATCCAGGGTCAGACCATGACTATCAAAAATTTTGGGGATGTATTTCCGGCAATTATTAGTCCTGATGGCCAACTTATGGCAAGGGAACCTAATATTGAAGGTAATGAAAATGAATGGACAGATACTATGCCTATCAGTGGAGTATATACTTTACAATTAGATTCTAATTTCCGTGGATTTGAATATGAATTTTTAGTAGAAATTAAAGACAACAGAAATTTTTAATACAAATCTCAAAAAAACTGTTGATTTTAGTTCTTTCTTTCTAATACTATACTGAAGTGAGGCTTAAATTATTAAGTAATTAACACAGACTGAATAAATTTTTTGATAATTAGCACGCCAGTTATTGTTAATTATTCTTATGTTTACTTCTCTGTACGAACGTTGCATGGAACGTCCCTACCCACTCCCCCACTCAATAAAATGGGGAATTGTTATCAGAAATTCTGTGCCTTTTCCTAGAGCAGAAATACATTCTAATTCTCCCTGATGATGTTCAACAATAACTTGATAGCTAATTGCTAAACCTAACCCTATACCTTGACCCACTGGTTTTGTGGTATAAAAAGGGTCAAATATTTATTTTTGTACTGCTTCACTCATACCTATGCCATTATCAGCTATCCTAATTATTACTTGATTTTTTGCTTCTATTGCCGTAGTAATAGTAATTTTGGGAGGTGGATTGCTTGATTCTTTTCCCATTGGTTGTACTGCATCAATAGCATTACCAATAATATTAATAAATATCTGATTCAGTTTGCCGGGATAGCATCTTACTTTGGGTAATTGACCGTAATTTTTAACAACTAGCTTCTTGCAATTTACTCTGAGTAATACCAGCTTCTATCTTGATTTCATAAACTTTGATTTTATCCAAGAGTTGTGCGGCTTTTTCTAATACAATGTCAACCAACTTCTCCATTTGCCCAAAATCACCATTCAAGTAGTTAGCTTCTGCCCCTTCTTCATATAATGCCAATTTTAGTTGATATTGAGTAGACCAACTATTTTCAGTCAGTAGATTTATCCCTGTATTAAAATAAGATATTGCTGTTTTATAAGCAGTAGATACTTTAGCCTTGATTCCCGTTTTAAATTTAAATTTGCTAACTCTTCCCTTACTTCTATTTTTGTAATTAATTGCACACCATAATTAAGTTGATTGACAATTTAAAATATTTTTTCTTCTAGTTGTTCATCCGCCCTATTGTTTAACAGTAGCATCCCAATTTTTAGATTAGTTTCTTGTTTTTTTTGTTGCGAAATTAGACGATAAGCTGCTTGTTAAACCCGGTCGTGGAGAAAATGATAAATTGGTGTTTGTAAATCAGTTATTTCACGGAAATGATCGTCGTTTTCTCCCTGATAAAATTTATAGGTTTCGTCCTCTGGCAAAATCAATCTTTCTGATCAAGCACCCCATAAACATAAGGCAGTTTCCGGCAGAGATTTTTCAGATACAATAGATAGAGTTTTTACATCAAACTTGTTGCTAATACAAGCTGCTAATTGCAATATTTCCTGAGTTGAAGGGGGAAGTTTTTGTATTTGGGCAGCCATTAATTCAACTACATTTCCTCTAGCTGCTAATATCATGTTCCCCCTCCGGGGGAGCTACGCTAACGGATAATCAGTTATAATAAAATTTAAGGACTCCGGGTACCGACAGTACCAAAGAAATACTGAAATTATCAATGCTTTTCTCCAATATTTTCTATGTATTCCTCCTTTCTTCCCTCCTGACTCCTGACTCCTGACTCCTGAGGACTCACAACAGTTATTTATAAGTATTCAACCGAACATGATATAAGATTTTAATTTCTGGCAAATTCAACAACCACTTATCCTGTTGATAGCGATAAAAGATTAATCTTTCCTTAACGAATAAAAATCACTCCTAAGTAGACCACAAAATAATTTTTGGGTAGATAGTAGGGATGTAGAGGTATTGCATGCAACGTCCGTAGGTCGTAGAAAAATGCTTTTGGGTTGCCCATACTAACTGTAGTCTATCTATATGAAAAGCGCTATCAGGAGAAGTAATTGTTGAACTAAGCTAAGAATCATTTAGATTCTATATTCCTTGTTCCCTTTGACAAAAATTGGATACAGTATATTCGGTGATTAATGTGGTACAATTGACGGGTGACGGGGTAAATTTTTGGCTTGTTCCCAACCCCCAACTCCCAACTCCCCATCTCCCCACCCTCCCCACCCTCCCTTGGTATTATACTCCTCTATGTTGCTGTATTTCTTGGTTTAACTCTTCCTTAACTCGTTCCCATTCAGCTCCAACTAGAGAAAGAATTTCAAGAGCTTTTTTTAAATTAAAATCTGCTCCAGACTCAACCACAGCACGAGTCATGTGCTCTAACTCTTGACACAATTCAGAAAAATTAATTGCTCCTAGTAAAGCACTACTAGACTTCAGAGTATGAGAAGCTCCTTTTAATGTAGTATAATCATGTTTTTTGATAGATTTCCTGATAATATCCATGTGCTTATTACCATCAACAAGATAGTCTTGTATCAAAATAATTAGAGTATCTGGTTCATCATCATAAAGATTGCGGAAATCTGCTAAAGTTTTGGGATTGATCGCTGATTTTTTTTCATATTCTGCTTCTAATATATTATCCAATAAATCTAAATCTTCAGCTGTAATTCCATCGGTTTCTGGTGCATTCTCTAAATCAATTAAATGTTCGTCAAGTTCTGCCAATTCTTGTAAACCTGCTTCAGAAATAAGTATCGTTTCATCATCATTAGTAGGAAGCAAACTACTGCTTGATGTTGAAGTGGGAAATATACTCTTAACTAACGCTTTTTCCTCCAACTGAGAGTTCAACTTGACTTTACCGTTGATAAATTTCTGCTTATAAGTAACTGGTTTCTTAGGAGGATCTCTTTTTACCAATGCTGAATCATTTCTAGGCGTTGACTTCTCCTTTCGTATTGGCAGCTTGCATTTGTTGAGAACTTCCACTAATTGATCACGACGAATTGGTTTGGTCACATAATCATCCATCCCAGCATTGAGACATTTATCACGATCGCCCTGCATAGCATTAGCTGTCATAGCAATGATCCAAGGACGTTTTTCTTCTGGATAATCTTGATGAATACGACTGGTGGTCTCTATTCCATCCATCTCTGGCATCTGTACATCCATTAATACCACATCGTAGGGTACTCGCTTGAGAGCATCTAAAACTTCTATTCCGTTAGCAGCTATATCTGCACGATAACCTATTCTTCCTAGCAAGTGTATTGCTACTTTCTGATTAATTACGTTATCTTCTGCCAACAAGATGCGGAGATGAGAGCGAGCGCTACTTCTCTCGCTAAACCTTTGAAAATATTTCAGACCTAAACTAGGAGTTTTTGCATTAGCTATTTTATCTGCTGTAGTACCAAATACTTGCAATAAAACATTATAAAATTGAGACTGTTTCACTGGTTTATTCAAAAAACCAGCTAAATTAACTTTTGCCTCTTGAAGTTCTCGGAAAATTTCTGCCTTGCCGAGATAAGTAAACATTAATAAGGGCAAAGATAACGAATAATTTTGCTCGACATTTTGTTGAGTTTCCAACTTCCGAATCTTTCTCGCTAATGTCAGTCCATCCATATCTGAAAGATTCATAGCAATAATCCCTATATCAAAATCTCTTCTCTGCTTCAACCAGTTCAAAGCTTTTGTACCAGAATCAGCAATTATAGGTATCATTTCCCATGAATTAACTTGTTGTTTTATTACCTCTTGATTAACAGGATGACTTTCAACAACTAATAATTTTTTACCTTTTAAGAAGGTATCAATTTCTTCAGAAGAAGGAACTGTAATTGCTTCTGCTTGAATCGTAAAATAAAAAGTTGAACCTTTACGATCTGCTTCGGGTTTAACAAAGTAAGGAGGTGGAGACCCTGCTATATTTACTAGAGATTTAACAGTATTTGAGTTGGCAAAATTCAGACCAGTTTCTCGGTTATTAATTCTGCTGTTATTATGATTAATTTTTGATTTAATAATTTGCCTATTTTTTTCTTTCAATTCATCTGTTTCTTTCCACTGAGAAACCACCCACATTTTACCGCCCATAATTTCACTTAAACGCTGACTAATAACTAATCCTAAACCAGTACCACCAAAATTGTTTCCCGTTCAAGCTATTTTACAGAATATCTTGATACAGCATTGCCCAGTTTAATAAATGAATTCAATTAATTCGGATTTTCACCCCCATTCAAGTGGATTTTTCGATTATCCGTTCCCGATTAATCTTCTTCAACTGGGGGGTATATTACGTCGAAATTTTGTGGCTAAATAGCCA
>NZ_JAAHGK010000586.1:0-4553 GCF_010672505.1 Okeania sp. SIO2B9
TGAAGAAGGAGACAGGAGACAGGAGACAGGAGACAGGAGGAAAATTACATGGGGATTCTCACCCCAAGTAATTTTGAACACCGTGTAGACGGTGGGGTATTAAACCCACAAAGAAAATGATAAAAAACCTATAATATAAGATTTTAGCTATTGGACACCTCTTGTAATTTGTAAATATGCCAGCGCACATTGCTATACTGCGTAAGTCCTATAAAAGTTAGCGTGAATATCTACAAGGAAATTTAAGTTTTTTCTAGCTTTTAACCCTTCTTCCTTCTTCCCTTTTCCTTCTTCCTTCTTCCTTACCTGAAGTTGATAATATCGTCTATTAAATTCATATCGATATAAGTTTTACCTTTAGCATCTCCAGCAATGACAGTAAAAGATTTATCTGGTTCTCCTAAATGATTTAAAACTAAAGTTGCACCAGTAAAATCTTGATTTTGCGTATAATCATTAACTGTAACAATTGTTTTTAATCCTACTGTCAAAGCAGCTTTTAAACCATTATCTGAATCTTCAAATACTAGACAATTATCTGGTTGAATATTCATTTTTTCTAACACATAATAATAAATATCTGGCGCCGGTTTTTTTTGTGAAACTATGTCTCCTGCTGCAATTATTTCAAACCATGATAAACTTTCCTTGCCCAAGGTATTTTCTAATAATGCAGTTACATTTTCTAAGGTGCTAGTAGTAGCGATCGCTAACCGTATTTTCTGATTTCGTGCCTCTGCTAATAATCTTTTTACACCCAAGCGCAATGGAATAGTTCCTGTTGCTAATAACCTTTGATAATATTGAGTTTTCATGGCGTGCAGATTATAAATTAATTCCTGGAGTGGAATAGATGATTTAAACTCTGGTTGATACCGACTAATATAAAAGTTGATACGTTCTTTGCCACCCGCTACTTCCAACAATTCTCCGTATAACGAAACTGACCATTCCCAATCTAACCCTGCTGTAGCAAAAGCCTGATTAAAAGCTATTCTATGGCCATCTCGCTCTGTATTTGCCAAAGTCCCGTCAACATCAAATATTAAGGTAAACAGTTCAGTCATTTAATTAAAAGTGTGGTAATAATAAATAATGATTATCATTTTCTTTGTGGGTTTAATACCCCACCGTCAACGGGGGTGTTCAAAATTACTTGGGGTTAGAATCCCCATGTAATTTTCCTCCTGTCTCCTGTCTCCTGTCTCCTGTCTCCTGTCTCCTTCTTCAAACTTTTAAGTTGATTTTATAACCTCAACAGAAGATCCACTTCATTAGACATCTCCGATAATAGAAAATAAAATTAATTATCTCACTCTTATTCATCAATTCTTTCTCCCTGCTCCCTACTCTCTAGTGCAGAATGGCAGAAATAACTAACCAGTTACAAAATCCTAAAAGCCTTACCAATCGATACTTTTGACTTTTGACTTTTGACTTTTGACTTCCGCGTAGCGGCATTAACCTAAGCACTAATTCCAAAAGTGATAAAAGTTACTAGACGTTCTACAAGATCGTCAATTTCCTCACTAGAACTTTTTTCACTCAAGGGTTCTAATGGCTCAATTTGATTGAGAACTCGGATCAACATCGCTATCACAAGATCGAGTTTCCATTCTAATTCCGTTGGAGATTGATTCGGAAGCACTTTCTGCATTATATCTAGAAATCTTTGGTGAGTTCTACTAAATTCTGCTTCCGCTAGTCTCTGAATTGGATAGGGTTCCGTGCGACAACGGCCCATAAATTTGGCATGAATTAGACATTGCTCTGAGCTATCCTGAATTATTTGTAGTGGTGGGGTAATTACAGCTGCTAAAATTTCTGCCACTGAAGGGAGGTCTTCAGAGTCTTCCAGAATTGCCAGTTGTCGTAGTTGTTCTTCAACAATGGGTTGTGCTACTCGTTGAACTGTTGCGATAAATAATTCTTCTTTTGAACCAAAATGATAATGGACTGCAGCCAAATTCACATCTGCCTCTCGAATTATGGCCCTTAGAGAAGTTCCAGCAAAGCCTAGAGAAGCAAAAAGTTTCTCAGCAGCATTAAGAATTTGCTCTTTTGTATCAATAGTTGAATTCTTGCTCATTCAGTCGTGTCTATGATTTGCTCGACATTTTAGTCTAACACCGAGAAGTCCATTTTGACTGTATTAGCTGCTCCTGTAAATATCTATTCTACTTCTACTGCCCCCAAAACCTTAAAAGTCTCCTTTAAAACTCTTGGTGTTGCACCATTAGAGATGTCACCATCTCCCCAGATGTCTGTGTTGGCCTGCTGATTGACCATCTCATATCAAATCTGTTTAATTAGGTATAAAAACATTCTGCATCTTCACCATTACCAAATCTTGATAACTGTTTTTCCTCCTGTACGTCGCCAATCCGACAGATTCGTTTAGCATCGGTATTGTAAGCGTGAAGGTAAGGAAGGAGGAAGAGGGAAGAAGGAAGAGGGAAGAAGGCTTAAAAACTTGAAAAAACGTAAATTTCCTGTAGATATTCACCCTTGGTTTTACACAAACGCACCCCAGCGAACATGATATGAGGGCAAAAGTTCTTTCTCCTTGTAGTGGTGACATTGATGCTTTGAATATAGTTATACCAAATTCACGCAAAGGCAGTTATATCATGTCCGGATAATTAGTGATAAGAAAACTCTCTCCTTCAACTCCAGTTCTTCTTCTTTCTTCCCTCCTGACTCCTGACTCCTGACTCCTGACTCCTCCGTAGTTATTTATTTACACTGTTCAACCGGACATGATATTACATCTTAATTTGTGATTTCTTCTTAAAAGAAAAAATTATAAATTCCATAAATTCTAAAATTTCCACCTTTTTTCCTCTTTAATATTTATGTTTCTCTGTTCCCTGTTCCCAGCTCCGGTGTTCCCTGTTCCCTGTGTCCTCACGCTTTGCAATATTTTATGAAATTGGTATTACAAAAACTGTTTTTGGTTTTTCTGCCTTAAGGATAAATAAAGTTTGCTCATTGTGATGATCTAAAAAAGAGGTATGGCAGATATCCTCCACCACACCTTGTATATTGTAATTGATTTGAAGTTCGGACTATAAATAGCTAATCATGCCCAATTTCAAGCATAATTAGTGGATGCACAATTACAAACCGTTGTTGTTGTAGTCGTCTAGTATCCCGTGGATCTCATTACCAGCAGGAAGCGGCAATGCACCTTCCATACCAACATTTTGATCATAGGGACTGGGCAAACTGGAAATAGGGCTATCAATACCGCCGTTCCAGAAACCGGAGCTTGCTGCAATTGGCGGACTATCGATACCAGTCACCAGGTCTTCGAGAGCACCGTCACCCTTGCCATCACCATCTTCATCTGGTGTTAGGGTCTGAAGCCATTGAATACCATCGGTGATATCGTCCGTTGGTGCTGGGTTGCCTGCAAGGTAGTTCAACCAGGACGCATTGAGCGAACGTCCAAGGGTGTACCGCTTGTCTTGTTGCACCTTGTTTGAGGCTTTGATAATATCCAATGCTTCATCAGTAGTGTAGAAGATCGTGCTTTCATTCTCATCGGTCTTGCCATTGCGGTTGTAGTCACCGATCAGAATGCCAGTTTGATACTCTCCTGTCACGGGATCGAGGACTTTTCCGGGTTCCTCAGAGTTGGTGTAAGGTGGATAGAAGAGGTCGCCATCGGGGAAGTCTGGTTGACCTGCTTGTGAAGGTTCGTTGCCTTCGATGCCGTCCCAGAATTTCTGCCACTTCTTGTTCTGCCAGAATCCGGGTGTGCGGACACCAGGACTTGCAATTACTGAGAGCGGTGTGACCGTCGCGTTATCCTGGTCATCTTCTTCTGGTTCGTTATTATTCGGAGTCGAATCTGGGTCAAACTGGTCAGAAGCAGTGACTTGAGCAATATTCTCTATCGCTGCAGCAGAAGTAACTGTCGCTGTGATAGTTAAAGTTTCCGTATCACCATTTTCGACTGTACCTACATCCCAAGTACCGGTTTCCTCGTCATAAGTACCTTCAGTTGTAGTAGCATCAACATAGGTTAAACCATCAGGTAAGAGGTCTTTGACATCCACATTGGTGGCATCATTGGGACCATCGTTAGTCAAGTCAATTCTGAAGGTAATGTTTTCACCCACATTGGGAGTAGCGTTATCTACTGTCTTCTCCACAGATAGGTCTGCTGTTTCCTCTGGAGAAACCGTCGCACTATCCTGGTCATCTTCTCCTGGTTCATTATTATTCGGAGTCGAATCTGGGTCAAACTGGTCAGAAGCAGTGACTTGAGCAATATTCTCTATCGCTGCAGCAGAAGTAACTGTTGCTGTGATCTCTAAAGTTTCCGTATCACCATTTTCGACTGTACCTACATCCCAAGTACCGGTTTCCTCGTCATAAGTACCTTCAGTTGTAGTAGCAGAAACATAGGTCAAACCAGCAGGTAAGAGGTCTTTGACATCCACATTGGTGGCATCATTGGGACCATCGTTAGTCAAGTCAATTCTGAAGGTAATGTTTTCACCCACATTGGGAGTAGCGTTATCTACTGTCTTCTCCACAGATAG
>NZ_JAAHGK010000587.1:0-4537 GCF_010672505.1 Okeania sp. SIO2B9
TATTTTCAATGCAAAAATATGGGTCAATATTGCTCCGCAATGCCACCGTAAATGTAGGGCTGAAAGTCATCAACCCTGACTTGATTAGTGTCCGTGTGTAAGTCCTGTTATTGAATAAATTGGTTTGGGAGGGGCGATCGCTTTTATAGTTTATCCTTTTCCAAAGTTTGACAAAAAGAGGGATGTTTTTCCATAATGAAAGTATCAAATATATTAATATAATTATACTTAAACAAGTGACAGATGAAACTAGACAAGAAATAGCAAGATTTCTGGCAAGGTAACTGGCAGCAAGGACAGTAATTCCCCAAAGAAGATCGGGAAAAGGTTTTAGGAGGTTTAGTCAGTTCAAAAGAGTTATTGGTACGGCGGGCAATCAACTAGCTTGGCATCATCTTGTCGGACAAACTATTTAAAATTTACAGACTTTTGGTGCGGAAGCAATTCATAATACGGGGAATTTAGTTTGCTTAGAACATGGTTCTGGATCTATTCACCAAGAAATAACCAATTTCTATAATTCGATTCAACCAGAGCTAACTGGTTCAGAAAGGATGAAGGTGAGAGAATGGATCGGCAAACAATCTTTTGAAGAACAACAAGATTTTGGTGTCAGAGTAGTTAGAGCTTTCGGAGGTACAATTTCATGCTGACTTTAGATGTAGAAGCAATTTTAAATTCCATTCCTAATGAGGTTGCTTGGGAAGATGTGGTGCAGTTCCATCAACTTGACGATCGCGTTGCTATAGCTAATGATTTTTGTCCTAATATCATTGGTGTTAATGATGGCTCTATTGAGTGGTGTCCGAATGAGGAACCGCCAAACTATTTGGAAAAGTTGGTTTGGTTGTGGGTGGTTCGTCCAGATATGGGGGCAGCGTTCGCGGAGCGTTGCGGATGCAACATCGCTCTGGAAGCTCCATTGGAACTAAAAAAGATTATTGGTAATTATATTCTGGTGGGTGATTGAGGCCGATCGTCTTTCTGTTTCAAGTCCAGGATTGAAATCCTTGGGTAATAGCTTAAGTCATCTTTAGATGACTGAATTACCTATAGAACCCATTTGTTATCTTTTAGCAAAAGACTATACTAATGAGCGATATAGCTGCCGCTAGGCTCCGCCAACGCTTGCTTAGGATGAAAAAATGCCATATTCAAGCAGCTTAACAGATAAAGAATAGGAGATTATCGAACCACTACTAGCCAAGAAATAGAAAGAGCAAAAGACCTACCTAAAATCTTAAGAATTGCTGAAAAAACAGTGGAATTTCTTAGGTCTAGAGTAGTGTATATAGATTCAAATGTATTTTTTAAGATAAAAATAGCTTGATGGTGTATCTACACAAAGATATGACTATAGAGATAGACCTTAACATTTAAGTTTAAGAGTTATTTGAATTCTCAGTCAGAAGCAGATGCTCCCATCAGGATTCCTGTACTTAGAAGTAAAAATTTTAACATAACTTTATTCCTTAGTTTTCTTCCTGAAAGAACATTATTGATATGAGTATTACTTCAAGAGTAAGACCATGTACACTCCCCATTTTATGTCCGTTATTTCTAAAATTTCAAGCGGGTCATTTAAAACTGAAGGTATGATTGTTGCTCCATGCTCAATGCGAACACTCTCGGCAATCACGCACTCTATGTCGGATAATCTTTTGACTCGAGCTGCTGACGTGGTACTCAAAGACCGTAGGAGATTAGTTTTAATGCCGCGAGAAGCACCACTTCATCTAGGTCACTGCAAACTTATGTATGAGGCAGCCCAGCTTGGTGCAATCATCGCACCGCCAATGCCAGCATTTTACAACCGACCTGAGACAATTGATGAGATTATCAACCATAGTGTCGGCCGAGTCCTTGAACTCTTTGACATTGATTTAGGAATTCTGAAGCGTTGGGAGGGGCACAAAGCGGAAAAATCAAGAGCGGTAGCCTTACAGAGTGCTGGAGAGAAACCTGAACAGCCAAATGGCAAACGCTTAGTGACACAGACCAAAGAGATTTGAACGTATGCGATCATATGCACCAGTGTAACAGGAGTAAAAGTGTTTCAATTTATTTCACTTATTGAAAATTGTTACCTGGCAAACACCCATTAGTTTTTTTATGAAACTATACTTGTTAACTTGTGAGATATGGTGGCAATTTTCAACTCTTAAATCTTAGCCAAACGAACATCTCCCGAAGGTGCGCGAGTATCGCGACAAAGGTGTGCAGCATCCTATGGAAGTGAACTGGGATTTTGTCGAAATTACCTACATGGAAGATGGCGGTAGCGATAACGATGACGTGATAGTCTTCGCTCCCAGCGAGTTGCCCGAGTCTAGTAGGGTGCGTTAGGCGCTCATCACAAACTGCCATTGAACTGTCAAGCATTCCATTGTGCCGTAACGCACCGTTGAGTAGTAGTTTGTAGTCCAGTAGTGGGCTTATCCCCTAAAATGGTGCCCTACGACGGATTGCTCAATCCCTTTCATCATCTGAATTTAGGCTGTCTAATATCATGTTCGGATAATCAGTTATAATAAACCTTCTGCCTTCTAACCTTGCTCTTTCCCTTCTGCCTTCCCCTCCTGGGAGGGGTTAGGGGTGGGTTGCCTTCTGCCTTTGGTCCACAGATATTATAAGTATTCAACCGAACATGATATAACGCACCCTACTACCGACTAATGGACTGACTGGATCGACTATTAAGGGTTATTATAAAAAGAAAAACCAATGTCAGCCAGGGATTTTTTCCATCAGGAAGTTAAAAATGCTCTAATATAAAGATGGATGGTCAATCACTCATGACCCATTATCTATTAGTTTCGGTCATGTAGATATGTCTATTGACCTTGGTGCAGAACAACTTATTGGAGCAGAAAAAGATAATTAAAAGATAGCAGTTGAAATTAAAAGTTTCTTACCAAAATCATCAGCTATTTATGAATTTCATATTGCCTTGCGACAGTTTATTAATTATCGGGCAGCACTAAAACAGAAGGAACTTGACCGAACACTTTATTTAGCCGTACCTCTGATTACTTATAACAACTTTTTTAAACTTTAATTTCCTCAGTTAATACTTAATGAAAATCAAGTAAAATTAATTATTTATAACCCAGATAAAGAGGTAATTATAGAATGGAAAAACTAGAAAAATATCGTCATTTAGTCCAGGAATTTTTGTTAGAGTATAGTCAAAATAAACCTGCTTATGGAGAAATCGAAGTACAGCCAATTTTTGATACTGTACGAGACTATTAGCAGATTGTTTATCTTGGTTGGGAAAAAGAACATTTGATTCATAGTTGTCCGATTCATATTGATATTAAAGGCGAAAAAATTTGGATTCAGTGGAATGGAACTGAGTTGGATATTGCAGAAGAATTAGTGACAAATGGAGTCGCAAAAAAAGATATTGTTCTAGGATTTCATACGCCTTTTATGAGAAAGTTTACAGAATATGCTGTGGAATAAGATGGGGAGATGGGGAGATGGGGGGATGGGGAGGTGGGGGGATTTAATGTTGAAGTATATATAGAGTTATAAACATAATAAACATAATATTATATATATAACTGGATTCTATATAACACATCAACTTAAGTTTTTTTCAACAACCATTTATCAACGTTTTTGGTCATTTTCACAATCATCCCCAAAATTTGGTTATATTGACTATAAAGTTGTCTTGCTGTTTCTATATCCAAATATTGACATTTAACTGCAAATTTTAGCCAAACTTGACTTTCTGCTGCTTCCGCTTCAGCATCATTTAATCTTATTGACACTCCCTGCTAATATTGAATTTAGTTCCGAGGCAAAACTAAATTCTTGAGCTAATACTTTGCAATATTTATTTAGGTCATATTTGCTGACACCTTTGTTATACATCTAATATCTTAAACACTTATTTTGGATGAATTGAGATGTTTTAATGGCTTCATCTATTGCTTTGTATTGCTCTGGTTTAGCTTTGACTTTGAACTCGTAAATTATCATTTTTGCTCGACCTACCTTTTGATTTTTATGCTATCATAAAAACCCTAATTAGCGGAGAAAATGTCAAGGGGAAATTAGATATTTTTACAGGCGACTAAAGTCGCGCGTGAGCTAAACGTCCACGCACTAAAGCGACGTGGTTTTCAAGCTCTCATCCCAATAGATAAAAATAAACCTCTATAACGTCTTCTCCTCCATGCTTCTGCTAAATTAGCACATACAGAACGGGAGGAACGCCTAATTTGGTCAGTTAAAGAATATGTTTCTTCTTGGGGAAAAGTTTTAGAAATTTCAAAAATTTTCATAGCAGTATTAAAAGCAATTTGATACACCTCTAAATCTTCATGATTATTAATTAAATTTTCGCGACTTTCAGTCATATATTTTTCCCACTACAACAACAATATCCAATCCCGCCATCTCCTCATCTCCCCATCTCCCCATCTCCCTACTCTCACAACAACCCTCGATAACGAATAAACAGTAAAATAACTGCCCAGGAACCCAATGCCACTTTTATTGCCACTAAAATATTAAGTATCGG
>NZ_JAAHGK010000588.1:0-4528 GCF_010672505.1 Okeania sp. SIO2B9
GGGAAATCTAGATTTATAGATGGAAAATTTCTCATATCTGACAGAATATTTTTCCCACAGAAAGTCTCAGTAGTAGTTAGATTATTGAAATTTTGCTCGGTCTTTTCTTTTCCATTTTTGCTCTGTGCTGAAAGATATCTAGATTCAGCAAACTTTTCCATCACATCAACAATTTCATTCCACAAAATCTGAGTATTTTCTAATTCCTCAACCCAGAAATTCTCCTGTCTGACTAAATTTAATCTATAGGAGGGAAAATCTAGATTTATAAATGGAAAATTTCTCATATCTGACAGAATATTTTTCCCACCGAAAGTATCAGTAGTAGTTAGATTATTGAAATTTTGCTCGGTCTTGACTTTTCTATTTTTGCTCTGTGCCAAGAGAAATCTAGATTCGGCAAACTTTTCCATCACAGAAATTATTTCATTGCCGAAAATTTCCCTACCTTTGAGTTTTTCAACCAAGGCATTTTCGTTTCTGAGTAAATCCAAACTTTCTGATGGAACATTACCAATATTTGCTAGAAAGTTTTGTCGAAATAAGACATCAGTAGTAGTTAGATTATTGAAATTTTGCTCGGTCTTTTCTTTTCCATTTTTGCTCTGTGCCGAAAGGATGATAGATGGAGCAAACTTTTTCATCACAACAAGAACTTTATCCCAGAAACCCTCTGTATTTTCTAATTTCTCAACCCAAAAATTCTCCTTTCTGACTAAATTTAATCTGCTAGAGGATAAATCTAAGTTTTCTAATGGAAAATTACCAATATCTAGCACCAAATTTTTGAGGGATACTTTATCTGTAATAGTTAAATGCCACAAATATTTATTCGTCTTTCCTTTCCTACTTCTACACTCTTCAACCTTTTCAATAGCAGCAATAATTCCAAATCTGAGCAAAAGATGTTGTACTTGCCTAACAAACTTTTCACTAACCACAGAATAGCCTAAACATACTGCCCCAGTTTCAAATATTTTTACCCATCCATCCAGGGAAAATAAATATCTAATAAATAAAGCTAATTGCGACTTTTCTAATTTAAAGACAATAGGAGAAAGACAGAAATTATCAGAATCAATCAGAGAAGCAAACTGATTTTCTGGAATAGTTTCATCGCCAAAAACATCTAACCGACGGGGTACAGCTATTTTTTCTCCTACCTGTAATTTTGCCAAAGGTTTCCAACCATCAACCGTTAGAAAAGGATGAGTAATTGTCGTCTCTACAAATCTTCCTGATTTTGTCGTTACTCTAAATACAGGTTTAATTCCATCATCAATAAAAGCAGAAGGTTTAGTAATCTGAAACTTCCAATTTTTGCCTAAAGTTAATAACTCCGTTTCTTGCCTTTGATAAACTTCTGCCAAAGTAATTAAACTGCCATCTTTTTGCAAAACTAAAGTATCATAAGCAGCACATTTTCCCATTGAGGGACGACCAGCTACAATAATTAAATCCGAACGTTGAAAACCTCCAGTCATTGCATCCAGATCGTAAAAACCACAAGCAAGACCAGGTAAAGCAACTCCCTCATTTCTATCTTCAATATCCTGAAAAGTATTAATTAAAGTCTCAGAAATAGGAACTAAATCTTGTTGTGGTTTATCCTGAGTCAGAGCAAATATTTTTTGTTCAGCTTGGTCAAGAATAGTTTTTAATTCAGTAGCTGTTTGAAACCCTAAATCAAAAATTTCATTTCCTGCTTGAATTAATTTTCTGCGGATATATTTATCAATAACTAAAACAGCATATTGGTCAATATTAACCGCCGAAACAGTTCGTTCTAATAGTTGAACTATTTTTACTTGCCCGCCAATTTTTTCTAATTGATTATTGTCAGTAAGCCAACTGGTAACAGTCATTAAATCTGTAGGTTTGCCCTGATTATAAAGTTGCCACATTGCTTTATAAAGAATTTGATGAGCTTCAATGGCAAAAAACTCTGGGCGTAATAACTCTGTCACTCGATTAATAGCTTCTGGGTCGAGGAGAATACCACCTAAAATAGCTTCTTCCGCTTCAATATTTTGGGGAGGTAGGCGATCGCTAGACATCTGTGATTTACCTACAATTATTTAAAATTTATTTGAAAAGGGAATAGGTAGTAGGGAGTAGGGAGTAGAGTTTAAATTACTCTGGTAGAAAAATCCATACTCAATCCAATTGCTGAATATTAAAGTCGAGGAGAATGCCACCTAAAATAGCTTCTTCCGCTTCAATATTTTGGGGAGGTAGGCGATTGTTAGACATCTGTGATTTACCTACAATTATTTAAAATTTATTTGAAAAGGGAATAGGGAGTAGAGTTTAAATTACTCTGTTAGAAAAATCCATACTCAATCCAATTGCTGAATATTACAGTTGGACTAAAGTCAAAAGTCAAAGATTGTCTATCAAAGGATACTTACGCATTTTCGAGTCATAAAATCTAGATTTAGTGTGGCACTAGAGCATTTATTTACATAAACCCTAATTTCTTTTTAACTTTTGACTTTTGACTTTTGACTTTAATTAACTACCCACTACTTGAATCTCTACTTCAGCAGTTACCTCTGGATGAAGTTTAATTTGAGCTTTGTAGAATCCAACCTTGCTAATTTCTGGCAAAGTAACGCCACGTCTATCAATTTCTTGACCAGTATTTTCCTTAATTACATCCACCAATTCTCTATCAGTAACAGTACCAAAAATCGCATCATTTTCACCAACTTGTTTAGCAATTTTAAAGCGACCAACTGTTTCCAAAGCCGTCTTTTGAGCTTCTGCTGCTTGCTTCAATTCTATTTGTCTTTGTCGCTCTTGTTCTCTACGACGTTCTACCTGTTTAAGAATACCTGGAGTAGTACGAAAAGCAATTTTCTGAGGAATCAAATAGTTACGAGCATAACCAGGAGCTACTTCTACCACATCTCCTGATATTCCCAAATTTTTCACATCTTGATTCAGGACTACCTGTAATTTTTTGGCCATGATTTTAATTTTTAAATTTTCACTGCAAACTTTAATTATATCCTAAATTTAAAGAATCATAGAGATGATTAGTAAAGTAGATTTACAAAATTAACTGATTAATTTAAGCTAGGGTAATAGCTCAAACCGACTAAATATCTAGATAAGTACAGTTTAAATTTCATTTAAAATTATGTTCTCTAGACTGTAAATCTCCTACTCTATTATACAAGGAAAAAATTATCATCAAATAAATATTCAATAAATGTAAAATTTGCCAATCTAATAAAAATGAAACTTAAACAAAAATTCTTCAAAATTATTTTAGGAATAATCTTGACCAACTTATTAATAGTCTTTACTTCCTGTCAAACATCGCCAAATAATAAAAGTTTAACTATTCGGAGTGCTCATAGTAATTGGATAGAAGAATCATTTCAAACCGAAGTTGTAAATATAGGTTTAGAAAAATTAGGCTACAAGGTCGAAAAACCAAAAGAAATTGATTATCCGGCACTTTATATTTCTATAGGTAATGGAGACTTAGACTATAGCGTTGTTTATTACCAACCAGGACACAAAAAATACTTTGAAAATGCTGGTGGTGAAGAAAAATTAGAGGGAGTGGGAATTTTAACTCCTAATGGAATTCAAGGATATCAAATAGATAAAAAAACCGCCGATAAATATAACATTACTAACCTTCAACAATTAAAAGACCCAGAAATTGCTCAAGTTTTTGACTCAGATAAAGATGGTAAGGCAAATTTAGTTGGTTGTAATCCAGGTTGGGGTTGTGAGTTGACCATAGACCATCACCTTAAAGCTTATGGACTAGAAGATACTGTAGAACATAATCGAGGCCAATATACAATTTTATTAGCAGATGCTATTACTCGTTATCAAAAAGGTGAACCTATTCTTTATTATGCCTATAATCCTCACTGGATATCTGCAGTCTTAAAACCAGGAAAAGATGTAGTTTGGTTAGAAGTTCCTTTCACATCTTTACCAGAATCTATGGGAAATCTGAGTGAAAAAGATACATCAGTAGATGGTAAAAATCTTGGCCTTCCTAAAGGCGATCAGGGTATTGTTGCTAATAAAAAATTCCTAGAAGCTAACTCAGTTGCCAAAAAATGGTTTGAATTAGTCAAAATTCCAGTTGCAGATATGAATACTGAAAGTTTACGTATTAAAGAGGGAGAAGACCAACCAGAAGATATTCAGCGTCATGCTCAAGAGTGGGTAAAAAATCATCAACAAGAATATGATAATTGGTTGGAGGTAGCAAGAAAATAAGCAAGTTAAGTAGGAAAAATCTTCATAAGCTTTCTGTATCACGGGGTGACAAGCACCTCAAAGCTATTGTGGGATAAGGGTTTAAAGGATATAAGCAAGGGTGAAAAATTGACTGGTTTTGTGAGAATGATAATTATTATTAGTGAGAGTGTGGGTGAACTTCGCTCACCCATACCACCACACTGCGTTGATTTATTGTTCAAGTAAATTACTCTCAAAACATTTATGTAAGTCAATTAAAAAATTTTTAATAATCAGATGAATAGTCAGACGT
>NZ_JAAHGK010000589.1:0-4522 GCF_010672505.1 Okeania sp. SIO2B9
TGGTATCCATGCTTTTCATTCCCCATTAATGGAGCCAATGTTGGCTGAGTTTGCAGCAGTAGCTCAGGAAGTAACTTATAATCAGCCTCGGATATCACTTATTTCTAATGTCACTGGTGAAAAAGTAAGTGCAGAAATCGCTACTCCTGAATATTGGGTGCGTCATGTCCGGCAACCCGTAAAATTTGCTCAGAGTATGAAAACTCTACACGAGCAAGGATATCAGTTGTTCTTGGAAATTGGACCTAAACCGATATTATTGGGGATGGGACGTAGATGTGTATCAGGAGATTCAGGAGTATGGTTGCCCTCGTTACGTCCAGGCAAAATCCCCTTAGAAACGGAGAAGTCAGAGGATACTTCACTTTTGAACAATGACTGGCAACAAATACTTTCAAGTTTAGCACAGTTATATGTACAGGGAGCTAAAGTAGATTGGAGAGGGTTTGACAGAGATTACGTTCGTCAAAAAGTAATCTTGCCAACTTATCCATTTCAGCGAGAAAAGTATTGGATACAAACGACTAATTCTCAAAGTATTTCTGCTAGTAAACTTCATCCTCTAATTAATCGCAAGTTTCAATCTCCATTATCAAAAGATATCTTTTTTGAATCAGAGTTTAGTACCGATGCTCTACCATTTTTAGCAGACCACCAAATATATGAAAAAGTTGTAGTACCTGGTGCCAGTCATATTTCTCTATTGTTAGCAAGTGCCTCATTAACATATTCTGCAACAGGTTGTCAACTGGAGGATATTCTATTTCCCCAAGCATTAGCAATTCCTGAACAAGGAATGCGTAACGTTCAGGTGGCTCTCACCCCACAGGATAGCTTATATTCATTTCAAGTAATTAGTTTTGACAGTTCCGATAATAATTATTGGGCAGTCCATGCTACAGGAAAGATTTATCCGACTAATGCTTCGCAAACCCATTCTCTAGAAACCATCGCAGAAATTCAATCTCGTTGTAGTCAAAAAATAGAAAGCACAGAAATTTACCAGAGTCTATGGGATAGACAAGTTCAATTACGGCAGAGTTTTAGATGGATACACCAAGTATGGTTAGGAGAAGGAGAAATTCTCTGTCAAATGAAAGTACCTGAGACAATCTTAGATGCTCTGAAGTACCAAATACATCCAGCCTTAATTGACTCATGTTTCCAGTCAGTAGCTGCACTGAATCTCAGTCTTTCTGGAGACCAAAGTGAAACTTTTGTGCCCTTCAGTATTGAGAAGTTTACTTTTTATCAACGCCCTGAGAATGGTTTGCTTTGGTGTTATACCCGTGGATTGAAAGAAGGGGGATCAGAGGAAAAACTGCTGAAAGCGGAAATACAACTATTTGACCAAACTGGAAAGTTAGTAGCTGAAGTAAATGGTTTTGAGGGTAGGAAAGCGAATCCCAAAGCATTACTAATGACTCTAGATGCAGATTTAAGTGATTGGTATTATGAAATAAATTGGGAACCTCAGCCTTTAACAGAAACTGCAAAATCAAGTGAAAATTCTGGTAAATGGTTAATATTTGCCCTTACTGATGAATTGGTAGAGTCTATCGGGCAAGATTTACAACAAAGAGGACAAAACTATATTAGGGTATCCCCTGGTTCCGAGTATCAGCAATTAAATGCTCAACATTATCAAATTAATCCCACTGTTGCCGAAGAATTCTCCAAACTTATCCAAGATAATTCAGATATTCAGGGGATTTTGCACTTATGGAGTCTAAATCAAACTGAAGATTTACAAACAGCTCAAGAACTTGGTTGTGCCACAACGTTACATTTACTGCAAGCCTTAGTTCAGGCTGGATTAAGTAATGCAATACCAATGTGGTTAGTGACTCAAGGGACTCAGAATATATTCGATGCAGCAGAAGTGGTGCAACCCCAACAAGGAAGTTTATGGGGATTAGGGCGTGTTATTAGTCTAGAACATCCAGAATTAAAGTGTGGACGAATAGACTTAGACTCCACATCGAATTTTGCGGAAACGATCCCAATTTTAGTAGATGAACTATTTTATCAAGATAATGAAGACCAAATAGCAATTCGTCAGGGAGTTCGTTATGTAGCAAGATTAGTACGGCAACAAAAGCAGAAAATTAGCTCAGAGGAAGAATTAGGATTAGAAAATCAACCAGTAGAATTGAAGTTGTCTGAATACGGACTGATAGACAAACTCAACTGGCAAGTAATGGAACGCCGTTCTCCACAAGAGAATGAAGTAGAAATTCAAGTCAAAGCAGCAGGTTTAAACTTCCGAGATGTACTCAACTCTTTGGGATTACTGAAAGAGTATTATGCTGAGGTATTAGGTATTACTGATGTATCTCAACTCAATTTTGGGTTGGAATGTGTAGGCGTTATTGCATCTGTGGGAGAAAATGTTTCTCAGTGGCAGGTGGGAGATGAAGTTATGGCTATAGTTCATAATGGATTTAGTAGTTTTGTTACTACCAGTGCCGCTCTAATTATGGCTAAACCGAAAAATATGAGTTTTACGGAAGCAGCAACTTTACCATTGACTTTTGCTACAGCTTACTATGGACTGCAAAATTTAGCGAAAATTCAGCCAGGAGATAAGGTATTAATTCATGCTGCTGCTGGTGGTGTAGGGCAAGCAGCAGTTCAAATTGCACTGGGTGTAGGAGCAGAAGTATTCGCGACAGCAAGTCCTCCAAAGTGGGAATTTCTCAAGTCTATGGGGATAAAGCACATAATGAATTCCCGTACTTTAGATTTTGCGGATGAAATTATGACTATTACTCAAGGACAAGGTGTAGATATAGTCTTAAATAGTTTGAATGGAGATTTCATTGATAAGAGTTTTGTGGTTTTAGGGAAAAAAGGGCGATTTGTAGAAATTGGCAAAATCGGAATTTGGGATAAACAAAAGGTGATGGAGAAACGCCCAGATGCTGAATACTTGCCTTTTGATATTGGACTGATGATCCAACAACAATCAGGTTTAATGGCAGAATTTTCAGAGGAATTAAATCAGCAGTGTCAGTCAGGAAAACTCAAAGCATTATCTTATAAAGTATTCCCGAATACAGAAGTGAAAGCAGCTTTCCGATATATGCAGCAAGGTAAGCATATAGGAAAAGTGGTAGTTTCTCTGCCAGAAACAGGAGATGAGCAAAAATCTATAAAATCTGAAGCCAGTTATTTGATTACAGGAGGTTTGGGAGCTTTAGGGTTAGAAGTAGCCCAATGGATGGTGAAAGAAGGAGCGAAAAATATAGTATTAACTGGGCGTCGGAACCCGAATGAAAAGGCGCAAAAAGTTATAGAAGAATTAGAAGCAGCAGGTGCATCAGTCAGTGTTTTGTTAGGGGATATTTCAACTAAAGAGTCTCTGATGAAAATCTTAGAAGAAATATCTACATCCTTACCTCCACTGAAAGGAATAATTCATGCTGCCGGGGTTTTGGATGACGGAGTATTGCAAAAAATGACCTGGGAGAAATTTACAAAAGTAATGGCTCCCAAGGTTTCCGGAACTTGGTATTTACATAAACTGACTCAGGATTTACCCTTAGATTTCTTTGTCTGCTTCTCCTCCATGGCTTCAATGTTGGGGAATTTTGGCCAAGGAAACTATGCTGCGGCCAATGGCTTTATGGATGCGATCGCCCACTATCGCCGAGGTCAGGGTTTACCAGGATTAAGTATTAACTGGGGAGCATGGGCAACAGCAGGAATGGCTGCTCGTTTGGCCAAGGAACATCAAAACCGAATGCAGAGTAGTGGAGTAATGGCCATCGAAGCCGAACCAGGAATGCAAGCATTAGGTTCATTGTTATCAGGGTATCAAAGCCAAGTAGGGGTGTTCCCTGTTAATTGGTCTGAATTTTTTAGGCAGATGCCTGGATTAGCAAAACTCCGATATTTAGAAGCTTTTACCACAAAATCGGTAGAGCAGAATCAGGACAATCGGATTTTAGAGCAGCTAAATGCAGCTTCAGATGGGGAACAAGAACAGCTATTGACTTCTTATCTCCAAAGCAAAATTGCTCACATTATGGGTATGACAGTTTCTCAAATAGAGTTAGAAAAATCTCTAACTATGATGGGACTTGACTCATTGATGGCTGTGGAATTACGAAATCAGATTCAAACTGAGTTAGGGGCGGATATTCCAGCTACCAGATTTATGGAAGGAATAACTATTCAGCTTCTAGCAACTGAAGTTAAGCAACAACTGATGATTCAAACAGATGAAAATCAAACCCTTGAATCAGAAGATCGAGAGCAACTTGATGGAGATAAAGATAATAATTGGATAGAGGTGGAACTATGAATTTAGTTGAATTTTTACAAGATATCTCTCTCAAAGGGGTAAAGTTATGGTGTGATGGAGAAAAATTGCGTACAGGAGGTGCCAAAGAAGTATTAACTCCTGATGTTATTTCTCAACTGAAGCAGTACAAAACTCAAATTTTGCAATTATTGCAGGAACAACCAGATATCTTGCAAGTATACCCTCTATCCTATGGCCAAAGAGGTCTCAGAT
>NZ_JAAHGK010000059.1:0-12005 GCF_010672505.1 Okeania sp. SIO2B9
TCTTACCGTGAGGCGATCGCTCTTAATCCTGATTTTTCCCATGCTCATCATAATTTGGGGGAGGCTTTGGTTAAGGTGGGGCAGATAGAAGAGGCGATCGCTGCTTTTGGTCAGGCTGTGGCGATAAATCCTCAAGCTTCTTGGTCTCTCTACAATTTGGGGGTTTTGTTACAAAGGCAAGGTCAATTTCAGGAGGCTGTGGGTTATTATCGTCGGGCGGTGGAGCAGAAGACTGATGTGCCAGAGTTTTATCTTGGTTTGGGAGCGGTGTTGGTGAAGTTGGGGCAATGGTCAGAAGCAGAGCAGTGTCTTGACAAAGTGGTAAATATGTTGTATGCAAATGTAGTCAGGCTTAATGGAACGTCCCTACAGACAGAGGCTTATTATTATTTGGGGGCGGCTAAGTCTGGACAGCAGCAATGGTCTGAGGCGGTGGAGTTTTATCGTCAGAGTTGGGAGATGAGTCCCGGTGGGGTTGAGCGTTGTTTGGGTTTGGCTGAAGCTTTAGGTAAGTTGGGGCAATGGTCGGAGGCCGTGGAATTTTATCGTCAGGCAGTGGTTTTGTCTGGGGAGTCTGGTGAGGTTTTGTTTGGTTTGGGTCAGGCCTTGGGGCAGTTGGGTAGATGGGAGGAGGCCATTGTTGAGTATGGGCGATCAATTAATTTGGGTTTTGCTGGGGCTGAGGTGAGGCATCATTTGGGGTATGCTTTGGGACAGTTAGGTAGATGGGAGGAGGCTGTTGTTGAGTATCGGTTGGTGGTTGAGGTGAATCCGAAGTCTGCTCAGGTGCGGCATCAGTTGGGGTATGGATTGATGCAGTTGGAGCGCTGGAGGGAGGCAGAGGTTGAGTTGCGGAGGGCGGTGGAATTGCATCCGCGATCAGCTGTGGTTTGGCAGCAGTTGGGAGATGTTTTAAGGGAGTTGGGGAAGAGGGATGAGGCAGAGTCAGCTTATCGACAAGCATTAGAGTTAAAGTCGGGAACGAGTGGCTATGCTTCAGATTTGAGTAGAAATTTGCCACAAATGAGAGGAGTTACTCCAACTTCTTTGACAAGGGAAAAAACAGGGAAGATAAATGATCGAGGTAAAAAAGACGGTATCTTAAAAAGTCAAAATAAAAGGTCAACTTACCTTAACGCTCTATTTGTGCTTTACGGAAATATCGACTCTAACGGTGGGTATCATGCTCAACTTCATGCTACTCGGTTGCTAGAACAAGGGGTTGATTGTCTATTTGCGGTTCCGGATAGTTCTGACAATGAGGATGTGCTGCGACGGTCTTTGCACAATTTATCAAATCCTGTCCGTATCTTAGCCTATTCGGACCTTTCCATTCCTGGTTTACGTTTGCCTTTTGCTAATGGTGGTGGTCCAGATGTGATTCACGCTTGGACTCCCCGTGAGGTTGTTCGGAAATGTGTGGAAAAACTGCTGAAACAATATTCTTGTCCTTTGGTTATTCATTTGGAGGATAATGAGGAATATTTGACTGCTGCTAAGGTGGGAAGACCTTTTGCTGAGTTGTCTAAGTTGCCGGAAGCAGAACTTAATCGGATTATTCCTGGCGATCGCTACCATCCGATTAAGGGTAAGGCTTTTCTGAACCGAGCGCAGGGGTTGACTATGATTATTGAGACTCTCAAGGGTTTCAATATTGGTAACGTGCCGGAGTTGGTGCTAGCTCCCCCAGTGGATGAAAGTTTGTTTTATCCTCGACCTATAAATCAGGAGTTGCGTCGTTCCTTGGGTATTCTAGAAGGTCATGTAGTTTTGGCTTATACAGGTAATGTACATAGTGGCAACCGAGATGAGGTAGGGGAGCTATATCAAGCTGTGGAAATTTTGAATCAACAGGGATGCCCTACGGTGTTGTTGCGTAGTGGTTTGAATGGTGAGGGAATGGAGGTTGAGAGTTGGGGAGGAAGTTATGAAAAATATCTGGGTTGGGTGGAACGAGAGCAAGTGCCGGAAATTTTGGCAGCAGCGGATGTTTTGGTGCAACCCGGTGTACCAGGGGAGTTTAACGATCGGCGTATTCCGTCGAAGTTGTTGGAATATTTTGCCATGGGGCGACCAGTGGTGCTGCCGAAGTCGAATTTGGGGTTGAGGGTGAGTCATGGTCGGGAAGGGTATGTGTTGGCAAGGTATGATGCTAAAGGTATTGCGGGGGCGGTGCAAGAGATTAAAACTGATAGAGAGTTGGCACGACGACTGAGTGATGGCGCGGTTGATTTTTATTTGAGTCAGCTTGAGCAAGGTTTGATGGGGACTAAGCTAAATGATTTCTATGGTAGGTTGACTGGGAATGTTTCGTCTCTGGGGGATGAGAAGAGACTGGGTACGACATTTTTTGTGGTGACGCCTTGTCTAAATGCTGCGACAACTATTGATGAGACTATTAAGAGTGTTATTAGTCAGTCTGGTGATTTCTGGATTCGGTATCATATACAAGATGGTGGTTCAACGGATGCGACTGTTGAGCGGTTACGATATTGGGAAGGTGTGTTATCGGAAGGGAGTTCTGATGTGCAATGTTGGGGTGTGGAGTTTTCTTGGGTTAGTGAAGCAGACCAGGGGATGTATGATGGGGTGATGAGGGGGTTTGATAGTTTTGATATTGCCCCTAGAGAGTTGATGACTTGGATTAATGCTGATGATGCTTTGATGCCGGGAGCGTTGTCTGCTATTTGTCGTATTGTTGCGGAGCATCCAGAGATTGAGTGGATAGGGGGACCTCAGTATGTGTTTGAAACGGATGTACAGCGGAAGGTTTTACAGCGGGGTACTCCTACTCCCACTGCGGTTATTCGGGAGGGTTTGTGTGATGGTAAGCATTGGGAAATGTTGCAGCAGGAGGGAACGTTTTTTAGTAAGGCGTTGTGGTTGAAGTCGAAGCATGGGTTGAAAGGGTTTGAGTTGGCGGGTGATTGGAATTTATGGCGGGAGATGGCGCATCATGGGGTGTATTATCAGTATGAGAGTCCTTTGGGTGCTTTTCGGAGGCGTGCTGGTCAGTTGTCTGTGGAGCGTATTGGAGATTATAGGAGTGAGATTGAGAGGGTTGTGCCTTTGGAGGTGAGAAAGGGTAGGTTTGAGGAGCTTTATCGGAAACAGGAGTGGGGTGCGAATTTGATTAAGTCTGATATGTCTGGGAGAATGGTGGTTGAGGTTGAGTTGGTTAGGGAAGTTTATGAGAAGGTGAGGGCTAGAAAAGAGAGTAATAAAGTTGAGAAAGCTGAAGTTGGAAGCAATCTCAATCTAGTTCAAGGGAACGATCGAGCCAAGTACCATCAAATTGTATTATTTACCCCTTACTTCAAAGCAAAACAGTCAGATAGACAAGATGAATTAATTTATTGCCTCAGAAAAAACATAGAATGCACCGAAATTGAAAAAATTGTTTTACTCATTGACGACGATCATCGACCAGAGTTAGCAAGCTCTAAGATTGAAATTGTTAACTTATCTTCGAGACCAACTTACCTAGACTGGATAGAGTTAACTGAGAAAAAGTGTGCCGATAAAATTTCAATCCTCGCTAATAGTGACATTTATTTTGATGAATCAATTTCACGGCTTAGAGAACTTTTTTATACTAATCCCAAGGCTTTTGTTACTATTAGTCGCTATGAGCAAAAAGGGTCTGAACAAATATTGCACCAAAATCCTCATTGGTCTCAAGATGTTTGGGCGATTTTTGGTAACTCTAAGTTGGAAGATACTCTCAAAGAGTCTTTAAAAATACGATTAGGAGTGCCTCGTTGTGACAACAAAGTTGCCTACTTATTTGCTATTCATGGAACTAAACTTTATAATCCTTGCTATGAGGTTAAAACTGTCCATGTTCAACAGACTGATTCAAGAACCTACGACAAAAAAAATGATAAATCTATTTTGGGTGGTGTAACTTATGTACATCCAAGTTCAGAGCTGCTCAAGCGTTCTAAATTAGATTTAGAATTGTGGGCTGTTGATTTTTCTCAAATCAAGGAAGTTAAATTTAACAAATCCCTGGAAACTTCGGCAAAAGAAAGCAGAAAAAGTATTGACAATAAAAACTCAGGTGTAATTGGATATGATGCTTCGTGGCAGTATCCGGCAATTACTGAACAATATGCCTATAAAATGGCTAAAAAATATCTCCAGGGTTATGATCAATCAATAGCCTACTTCGGTTTTCCGTGGGCTACTTTAATCGACTTATTACTTAACAAACCTGAAGATACCAAACAGCTTTTATCCGTTTTAGAAAAATATAAATCTTATTTGAGTAAATTTACGAAGGTTGTGACTGTTTGCCAACACATCAGAATGCTCAAATTTCAATATTTATTTAATGAGGTTGGTATTACCGATGTATTTTGGTCTCATGCTGTGAAAGGTCAGTCTACTTTTCCTGATTACTCTCATATTAAAATTTATCCATTTCCGTTGTTCCCAGTTCAAGCTTCAGAGGTTTTTCCACAGGAGTTAAGAGGTGTATTTAGGAAATTTTTATTTAGTTTTGTTGGTTCTAAGGCTCTAAGTTATTACTTGACAGATTCTAGGAATCAAATTATTAAATATTTGAGTGATGACAAAAGAGGATTTATT
The DNA here is from genome assembly GCF_010672505.1 of Okeania sp. SIO2B9. Taxonomy (NCBI): domain Bacteria; kingdom Bacillati; phylum Cyanobacteriota; class Cyanophyceae; order Oscillatoriales; family Microcoleaceae; genus Okeania; species Okeania sp. SIO2B9. The sequence continues at coordinate 4,594 of NZ_JAAHGK010000059.1, forward strand.
CGCTCTCGCGAATCTTGGCATTATCAAGATATTGTTTATGAAAACCAAATCAAAAAAGCGGTGACTGATGAGAAAAATTTAATTGATGAATCTCAAACACGTGAGTTCAAGGAAATTCTCAAGCAGTCCGTTTTTTCATTGTGTCCGTCTGGTTCTGGTCCTAACTCAATTCGGTTGTGGGAAAGCATTGCTTATGGTTCGATTCCAGTTGTTTTATCTGATACCTATCTTCCACCAGGGGATTTAGATTTGTGGGAATCTGCTGTAGTTGTATGTCCGGAGAGGGCTGATGAAATTCAAACTTTACCAGACTGTTTGGAAGTATTAAGTAAAGATAAAAAGCTTATGAAACACAAGAAAGAAGTTTTGCAAGTGCTTTGGAATAGGTACGGTGTTGAATGCTTTATTTACGATATAATTAATTTTTTTGATGAAAATAGCAGAGTTATTTAACTTAAAAATAACCTCTGCATTGTTGGTAGATGGTTAATAACTGAACTAATAAATCACTATTTATTCACCATTCCATTTTAGTTCATCTAACTGTGGCAACAATAAACTTTCTATTTTTTCTTCATTCTCATCCAGAGATAAAAGATTATTTTTCCTTGCAACTGAAACTTCTAAGCTTTTTTGAAATATTTTTTCTATACTTCTATCAGACTCACTTGATATTTCTGTCATTTTTAATTTTGACATTAACGAGTAAACTATGTCATAGAATTCTTCTCGTTTGTGGCAAAAAAATAAATCCTCATACTTAACAATAATGACACTTTCACCTAAGCTAGATTTACACTCAATAATCCCATTTGCTGCTTCTTGCCAGTAATCAAGAGCTCTTTCTGCTTGAACAGGCCAAGAATCATTTTCGTTTTTGTATCTATTATAAAAGCTTGATTTTACTTGGGAAAAACCTCTATAAATATAGATAAATATTACCCCTTTTATTTGAGTACTAATATTTTTCCAATAACGATAAATCATAGGATATTTGTCACCCAACCATTGAGCTTTCTCTATCTTCTGCAATTGCTTTTGAATATAGGCATCCTTGGCTTTTTGTTGGGTCAAACTAGCAAGGGCTTTTCCCCTGATTTTTTCTTTACTAAAAAAATCAGCAGAAAAGTTTTTATATTCATCCAATTTGTAAAGCTCTGTTCCGATATAAGTATAGCTATATGCATTGAGCAAATGAGTTAGAACTGTTGTTCCAGAACGTGGACATCCACCTATTACAATATTTTGTACTTGATTCATTAACCCTCAAAAATTAGTATTGCTAAAAATTGTTTAGTATAATTTTCTGCTGTTTACGCAAAAATGAGGTGCTATCTATTTGAGAAAATTTGCTGATCTTTTATAAAATCTATCTCCCCAGATGTTTAAGCCATAATAAACTTCTTCTTCTTTCTTTCTTTCTCTTATATGAAAGGCTCTAGAGTTCTCATTGATATCAGTACGGTAAAGCTTGCACAAAAAATCACCTTCAGCCATGTCATTCAGTAAATCGTCTAATACATATTGTTCCCAATAATCAAACAATTCCTCTCGAACTAAAATAGCCTTGTTGAAACCAACTAAAAGCAACTCGTATGGAAAATTGAGCTTATATCGTAAATAATAATAAGCTGCACGCACCTGAGAATAGACATCATTAAAATCATCTAATATCATAATACCATAGAGTTCCATATACTTTAATATGTTAGATAGCTCGGTATATACATTATTAAAATAATAACTGGCATCGTGATGTGTATAAATAATTTTCTGTTTTTCAGCTATTGGAGGTAGGGATTCAGTAACAAATATCTCTGAACGCTCCTTATGCCATGTAATTAACTGGCTAATTTTTAACAATTGATCGAATTCAAGATACTCTGCTTGCTCAACGGCGTGCAACCAGTTTCCATCATTGAGACTTTTGGCGATCAGTGCAGCAGTTCTACCCTTATACGTTCCAAATTCCAGACAAAGCCCAGTATTATGCAAGGTTTTGACTTTTTGTAAAAACACGTTCATTAAAGTTAGTCCTTGTGCTGAGGTCATACCCTCAAACTGCATAGACTCGGAAACACTTGTCAGCATTTTTTTTATTTTCCCCATTTTGATAATGTGAATAATAATGGATTCTTGTTTCTTAAATTATCCAATTTGATTTTGCTCTTGCTGTCTTAATTAGACATCTCCAAAAATTAATCTTAAGTTTTGTAATTCAAGTAGATCCAACTTAGTACCTAGAGATGTCTACTACACTCAGACTTAAAGCATAGTTTTTGGAAAAGAGCTATGTGACTTATTAATAAACACTGCATCAAACCAACGCAAAGTCATGTCAGAGTCACGACCATCATCCAGTGATAGAATTTCAAACAAAACATAATCAAGGGAATACAAATAAACAGCTAACTCATGGAATAAAGGGGTTTCTGGTCTGTAAACTCTACGCATCCATGTTTCACACAATAGGTATTTTGCATACTTGAGAGTTTCTTCTGCACCTTTCAATACCTTCATCTCTCCTGCTTGGGTGTCCAACTTAATAAAATCTGGTAAAGGTAAGTTGTGTTTGTTTAGAATATCATCCATTTTAAACGCATCAACATCAACAATTTTTATGTCTTTGCGATAATCTGAATCCACTATCAGTATTGAACTTCCTACCCCACGGTTTCCCAAAATTTTCATTTTAGATGTGCCTGAGCGATCGGAAAGAGCAACTGAATGAAGGGTATAGTTGTTGAGCTGAGAATATCTGGAAGAAGCATCTAGTTCAGGGTATTTTCCAGCTAATGGTTCAAAACACTGAAAATTCGCTTGTGGATAAACTTTCTGTGCTTCAACAGACCATAAACCAATATTAGAACCAACATCATAAAATGTGTTCAGTTCAGTTCCATTGTCTTTAAGTCTTGACAAAAATTTTGCGTGGTCAATCACTGACATAAATAAATACCTCAAGATATGTATAAAGGATTAGTATAGAAAAGGAAACCATCATAAAATGTTACTTTTCCAAATTCTGTCTCAACTTCACTTTTTCTGGGAAAAACCATAACAGGTTTCCAACCATGATCGAGAAACAGTTGATTAAGCTGGTTGTGTTTTTCTAATGAAGTATGTGTTCCCACCATCATTGCTTTCACTTTAGATTTCAATAACCTCATTGCTTCTGGTATCGCTTCATACTCAGCCCCCTGGATATCTGTATGAACAAAATCTAGAGGACCAGTAAAAAGCTCAAGTATATCTGTCAAGGGATAACCCTGTACCTCAACATATTTCCCACTTTTACTGACAGCATTGATTGATGCACCATAATCTTCATCTGGGTTATCCAGTTTAGGAAACTGTAAACGCATGGACTTAGGAGCAACTGCACCATGTAGTAAATGATATTTTTCTGGGTTAAGTTGGTTATCAAGAAAATGAGATTTCATCCAACTATAGTGAGTTGCATCAGCTTCTACTCCAACTAACTCGATCTGTTCAATAGCTGGAAGTTGTTTGGCCGCAAAGGCAGCACGAACTAGCCAAGGTGCCCAACCTGCACCAAGTTCAGCCATACGGAATGTACCAGATGCAGAACGTACACATTCTAATAATGCAATCCAGTCAAAATAATGTTCGTTAACTACAGGATAATTTGATGTGTACTCAGCTCCTTCTCTTAGTGCGTGTTTGCTCCAAGCCTTTTTATAACTGACATTTGTAGCCACACCAAGAAAATCAAACATATGTTTTCCTGTGCCTATTGATTTAACTTTTTGGAAGGTTTCAAAAACGGGATGATGTTTCATTCGATGTCGAACTCCTTGTAATATACAATCGTTTGCACATACTTTGTTTTTAATTTTTCCATATCTTGTATGCGGTATGCAACTTTTAGTGTGAAGAAAGCTTATAGTTTATATGATAGAATGAATTTGTGTATTTTTAAATACATTATCCGAACAGTAGAGACCAACCTCCTTGACACAAAAAATTCCCATCACTAAATTGAAAAAATATAAACCTTAAAAAATAGAGGTAAGACAAATGTTTTCTATAGAAGAGTATACCATTGTATAGACGATTTTTTCAAAAAGATTTAATGAAGAATATCCACCAAGGAAAGGAGAATTTGGACTTTCCTTAACTGATACCGAAGTAATAACTATGAAAATTGTCGGAGAACTTACAAAGTATAGATATAGACAACGACATTTGGGAATATTTTTAAAGACGCACGATTATTATAGCTTGGGACCTAAGCAAAGACAGGAGAAATAATATGCCTAAGAATCAATATTTAACCAATCAAAAGCTCTTAAAAGAAACAGATATTTTCCTAGCTTCTTACCCACGTTCTGGTAATACATGGATACGACTGTTGCTAAGTGATGTTCTTTTACAACTACAAGGCTTTCAGACAACCACAGGAGGCAATATAATCCCTGACGCTTATAAAATAAGCATAAATGAGTGGAATAACCAAATCAATACAAAGCTAAAATTCAGAATAATAAAAACTCATGAACCATTATTTTTTCAACAAACATTAGAGTTGGAAAACCGAGTTTTTTATTTGTTCAGAAAACCTGCTGACTGTTTATGTTCGTACTATTATTATTCACTAAGATATGAGAAGAATAAAGAACATGATAAAGGAATAGATAAATTTTGCTTGGATAATTTAGAAAGGTGGTCTTCTCATGTCACCACTTACATGAGTTGTAAGGAAAAAAGTCCTGAAAGGATCATGTTTGTATCTTACGAAAAACTCAGTTATAATCCCGTGAAAGTTATGAACTATATTGTAGAACTTTTGGGATGGGAAAACTGCCAATTAATTTGTCAAAAATCTGTTGAAAATCAGGAGTTTAACAAGCTAAAAAGTTTGTCAAAAGAAGAAAAAACTGAGAAAATGGGGTTCTGGGAAGATCATGGTTATCAAGATTTTTTTAGAAAAGGTAAAGTTAACAGTTCTCAGCAAGAATTATCTCCTGAAACGCTTCGGGTAATTGAGGAAAAAGCCATGCCGATATATAAAAAAGCCACTTCCTTTGAGCCTATTTTTCCTTTTGAGTTTTCTGGGGAAATTTTTGAAAAGCAATTACAAAAGCAGATTGAAAAAAGACGAGAGAATTTAGATAAATACCCAAAGCATTTCGTGGCAGCTAGAGACTATTATCGGTTAGGTAAACTAGAAAAGGCTATCACTAGCTACCGCCAAGCAATTAAACTAAATCCTAACTCAGCTTGGTCTTATCATAACTTGGGGAAAGCTTTAACTAAGCTACAAAAATGGGATGAGGCGATCCCTGCTTACCAAGAAGCCATCAAGCTAAATCCTAATTCTGGCTCTTTTTATTACAATTTAGCAGAGGCTTTTATGAAGCAAGGTAATTTGGATAAAGCGATCGCTAACTACTCTAAAGCGATTGAAATTAAACCAAGTTTTTCTATTGGCCACAATAGCTTAGGTGAAGCTTTGGCCAAACAAGGCAAGTTGGTCGAGGCCATTGGTTGTTTCCGCAAGGCAGTTGAATTAAACTCAAACTATTTTAGGGCTTACGGCAACTTGGCAGAACTTTTGGCAGAAAAAGGGAAGCTAGAAGAAGCAGTTAGCTTTTGGCAAGAGGCTATTAAAATAAATCCTAGTTATCAAATAACTAATCCAAAGTTACGAGAGGCTGTGAAATGAGTTCAGAGTAAACTAAATTATGTAGACAAAACAATTTGGCTAACAGTGACGAAAAGACTTTGTCTTGCGATCCTTCCTATTCCTATTAATGAAGCGATCGCCTCATCCAACTTCCCCGCTCTCTTCAACTGATTAGCCTGTTTTAGCAACTGACCAGCACTCATACCCTCATTACCCATAACAACCAAACCATAAATCTACTCAAAAGTATTATTCTACCCCAAAAATTCCTTTTTCATCTCAGCCAAAGAAACTATTATGTGCAAAAAGGTTAAAAATTCAACAACACGATCTAACTCTAGCCATAAAATTTCAGCTAAAATCAATAATAATAGAACTTTCATCATTAAACTTAACTCTCAGTCATTTAGTTGGTAGTAGGGGAGTAGGGGAGATTAAAGTCTTGAAGTAATTATAGAAATTATCAAAAACAGGAAATTCAACTAATGACAACAAGCAAAATTCATTTGTGGACAGTAGCAGAGTATCATCAAATGATAGATTGTGGTATTCTCACACCAGAATCCCGCGTCGAACTATTAGAAGGTCGTATCATCAAAATGAATCCCCAACGTGCTCCTCATGCTGCAACAACTCAACGGACATCAGATTATTTAAAGTCTCAATTAACTCAGGAAGCTCATATTAGGATGCAGTTACCAGTTACATTATCACATTCTGAACCAGAACCGGATATTGCAGTAGTTCATATCGATCCCAAAGTTTATGGCGATCGCCACCCTAGTGCAGAGGAAATATTGTTTTTAATCGAAATTTCTGACACTACCTTGAGAATAGATCGACAAGAAAAAGCACTTATCTATGCTGGGGCAAATATTCCCGAATATTGGGTTTTAGATGTAGTACAACGCCAAGCTTATATATATCGTCATCCTACACCAGGAGGTTATCAATCTGAAACTGTTTTCTCGGATAGTGAAGTAATTAATCCCTTGAATTTTCCATCAGTTTCCTTATCCTTTACAGAAATGTTTTTGCCTTGATATCCTACTATTAATTCTAGTCTTAAATACTATTTACAGCAGTTTTCTAGTTGATGAGGTACAAAGTTTTATTGCTCTAGGCAACAGGCAACAGGCAACAGGCAACAGGGAATATAGGAATAAATAGTCTTATAGCTGTACCTCACTATCCTCAAAAGTGCTGCAAATAGTTATAAAAGAGCTAAATTATACCATATATTGTACCATAAACAATACCAGTTCCTGAAATATAACCATGAAATTTATCAGCCCCAAAACCGACTTTGCCTTTAAAAAGATATTTGGTTCTATTCATAGTCAAAATATTCTCATTAGCTTTCTCAATGCCATAGTTTATAACAATCAAAATATCATTCAATCTCTGAAAATAATTAACCCCTATAACCCTGGAGTTACTAACACTATGAAAGAGATTTATTTTGATGTAAAAGCAGTTTTATACAATGGTTCTACCGTCATCATTGAAATGCAAATATTGAACGTAGAATATTTTGAAAAACGAGTAATTTATAACTTAGCTAAAGCGTATGGAAATCAATTAGATACAGGGCAAGGTTATATGATGTTGCAACCTTTTATAGCTTTAACGATCGCCGACTTTGTTTTATTTGAAAAGACAGTTGAAGAAGGAGACAGGAGACAGGAGACAGGAGACAGGAGGAAAATTACATGGGGATTCTAACCCCAAGTAATTTTGAACACCGTGTAGACGGTGGGGA
>NZ_JAAHGK010000590.1:0-4521 GCF_010672505.1 Okeania sp. SIO2B9
TGAGTTTTAATATTTTGATATGTCCTAACCTTTCCTTCAACTGCTATTTATCAAATTTCACGCATTTTTGCTATATCCTCTTGAGAGCAGGGAGTAGATACATAACGAATAAGATCTGTTTACTTTATAAAAATAATTGCTAAAAACATTACCGAATAATTAAGGTTTAAAGCCTCTCCTTTAAAGGAGAAAAAAGCGGTCGTTAGCGCAGCTTTCCGTAGTGTCGTGTCAAGCTGAAAATGGTGTATTAAATTTTTGAGTATAATTCTTGCTCTGATGATTCAATTTCATAATTTAATTTCATAGATTATCTGAAGCTTTCATAAGGAAACTTACCTTTTTCAGAGTCAAACCACTGATGCAAAAGTTGAGTATTTTCATCACTCGCAATAGTAGTATCAACTAATTTATCCCAATCTGGATTTTGTAATGGCAAAATACAACCATAATTTTCAAAAGTAAAAGGAATTTTAGGTATTAGTTCAAACTCACTAATAGTTTTATTTTGTTGCCGAATTTCTCCTAGTAATAAAATTCCATCACTAGCAACAGCATCAATTTTACCATCATCTAATTGACTAATACCTTCAACTCTGTTGGAAAGTGACTGCCAATTTGCATTGGGATAAATAGGGCGAAATTCTTCATCAGTAGTTGATCCTGCTAAAAATCCTATGGATACTTTTCCAGTAGTACCTCTCATGGAGTCAAATCTTTCTACATCTGTTTTTCTTACTAAGAATTGAATACCTGTAGTAAAAAAAGGAATAGAAAAATCTACTATTTTTTCTCTCGTATTATTAATAGTTGTAGCAGCACAGACAATATCTAGTTTTCCATCTTGGATTAGTTGAAAACGGTTTTCTAGAGATACTTCTTGCCACTCTAATTTGATTGATTTACCAACTTCTTGTTCTAGACGTTGGTGAATTAATTTAACCAATTCAACAGAATAACCTTCTAATTTATTGGTTTCACTGCTGATATAGCTAAAAGGAGCTGTATCAATTCTAAATCCTACTTTTAGTACCCCCGTTTGTTGAATTTTTTCTAATACAGTTTTTTCTACAGTTTCTTCTATAGTTTCTGCTAAACTTATGAGAGGAAAACTGATGAAAAATATGGTGATTAAGAAGGAAGAAGGAAGAAGGAAGAAGGAAGAAAGTAACTGGAACATCAAAATTAATGAACTAATAACTTAAGTATTTATGTAGAAAAGTTGGCTTTTTGATAAGTATTTTATCTGAGATAAAAATCTAATACTAAATTATACCATACTTGACAATCAAATTTCTTGATAATTGGTAACAATTTGCTATTTAAGTAGGCATTAAGATTAGAAAATCACCAAAAAACTGCTGAGGAGATAATACAATGGCAAAGGTGATTTTTTATGAAAAACCAGGCTGTAAAAATAACACCAAGCAAAAGACTTTGCTAGAAACAGCGGGTCATCAATTAGAAACTCACAACCTGTTGAAAGAAACTTGGACAAAAGATAATTTGCGTTTATTTTTTGGCGATCGCCCGGTAGTAGAGTGGTTTAACAAAGCTGCTCCAAAAGTTAAGTCTGGAGCAGTAATTCCCGAACAAACTGATGCTGAAACTGCTCTAACAATGATGCTGAATGACCCATTACTTATCCGTCGTCCTCTAATGCAAGTGGGCGATCGTAGAGAAGTGGGATTTGATGTAGAAGTTGTGAATAACTGGGTTGGTTTACAACCTGTAGATGAAACCCAGAGGGAAAAAAGTGAGGAGTTGATGGGTCAAGACTTACAAACTTGTCCAAATAGCCATCACCACTAGAATCTAACAAAGTCTATTTTTACTGATAAATTTGCTTAGGAATGAGGATTCAATAAAGTCCAGATTTTTTTTTGAATAACTCATATAATAGGGAATTTGGATAATTCAACTTGTGTAGATAATAAAATTCTCATTCCTTAATCTCTCGTTAGATATCGTTAGAAAATTTTCTAGCGGGAGATATTTTTGGTAGTGCATCAGTAAAGTGTGGGATAAGTAATTAGGTCGTTCCAACTCCAAGGAGCGATCGCCAACTCAGCTCTTTGTGCAGCAGTATTTTCTTTGCGACTATGAACCCAAATCCAATTGAAGTAGGTGATACGCCTGACGCCACGCTCCGCGAACGCCAACCTAACTCCATAACCCTGAGCATAATCAACACCTATTTCTTGCAACTTTGCTAAAATAGCCTCATTTTACACAAACTCCCCAACTGTTTCCATCCCCATCATATCACCAATATGATTAATAGCCTCCACTATTTCATAGTTAATCGGAAAATGTATCTCCTTCTGCAAAAAATGAAAGTATTAAAGCTTGTTTTTAAGGTTTATTTAGATGATTCAAAGGTTTTTGACTAGGTACGCCAATTGGACGAGGATAATTGCTAGAAGTTTTATTTATTTTCTGCAAATATATACAATGACGAATACTGTTAGTTAAGGGAGTCTTAAATTCTTCAATAGTATGGATTTTTCCTCCCAAAATTTTCACAACTTCTAGCAAATTAGCCTGTTCATCAGTTGTAAAATTTCCCCGATATAAAATTGCTATACCACCTATTTTTAACATTGGCAAAGCATATTCAGCACAAACTATTGTAGGTGCAACAGCTCTTAAAAGAGCAATATCGTAAATTTCTCTGTGTTTAAACATTCGACCAATTTCTTCAATCCTGTTAGTTAAAGTTAAACAATTTTTAATAGCTAAATCTACTAGAATAGTTTCAATAAAATCAATTTTTTTTCTTATCGAATCTAGTAATGTAACAGTATATTGAGGTAAACTAATAGCAACTGATAATCCTGGAAAACCTGCACCAGTTCCAATATCAATAACCTTTTTTTCTTCTTGAGAGTTTATCTGATTTTCTAAGATAAATTTAATCCCTCTGAGGGAATCCCAAAAATGTTTTTCCCAAAAATCTTCTGGGCTAGTAATTCTAGTTAAATTTAACTTTTCATTACCAATAAGAATCAACTGATAAAGTTGCTGAAATTGCTGCTGTTGTTCTGCTGTTGGTTGCCAATTTAATGTTTCCTGCCAAAGAGAATTCATTTCTGGCAATATCTGGGTATTATTATCATTCATTTTACTTTTGACTACTATTTTATAGAAGGAAAATAGTCTGATATTATATCATGTTTCCCCTCCGGGGTAACTACGCTATCGGTTGAATACTTATAACCCACATTCCGCACGACAAAATGTAGTACATAAAGAGGGGGGACTTGAGTAAGTATTTAGACTCAAGAAAAAAAACCTCAAACTGTAATTCTAGACAAGAGGTGAAGATAAGAAAAGAGGAGAAAATGTCAATAGAAGTAAGTAACTTAGACCCAGATCGGGTTAGTAGCAGGAATGATTGATGAGATTGGTATAGAACAGAAAATTAATCAACTACTCGGAGAAGGGGGTTGGTGATTAGGTAATGCCATTAAATATTTATGAACGGTACAATTATAGTTTTTTCATAGATATTTGAGACAAAAGCATTACGCATTCACCAATGCCGATTTTTCTGATCAACTCCAAGTTAAAGTGAGCTTAAGAGAGTCAAAAATAGAACTAGAAAAAAAACGAGCAGGTCGATTTATTTGGGCGACAAATGTCCTGGAGAGGATGGAATTAACGAAAGAAGAAATGTGATCTAAATACAAGGGGCAACAGTCTGTAGAAAGAGGTTTTAGGTTTCTGGGCCATACCCCCTGTTTTTAACTGATAGTGTCTTCCTTAAATCACCCCATAGAATCGAAGCTTTGGGGTTAATTATGGGTTGATGTTTGTTGGTCTATACTTGAGGTCAACTTCAACTACGTCAAACTTTAAACCGAACTAAATCTGAGGAGTCAGGATTCAGGTAGGGGAGACATCGGATTGGCGACGTACAGGGGTAAGGAGAGAAGAAAGAAGAAGAAAGAATAAAGAGGAGGAAAAGGAGAAAGTTTTTTTTCACTAATTATCCAAAAATGATATAACCGGATTTCATATAATCATAGAAAAACAGAAGAAAGTAATCTCTAGTAGCTCCTGAAATCTATTTGTTCTACTTACAATTAGGCGTTGTCAGATTAAAAGATGAATTATAGGGACAGGGTGGGAACAGGGACCTCTTTAAACTTAAGGTAATGAATCAGTAGTCGAATTGAGTGCTTTAACATTTCAACAGACTTGGAATAGCACAAGGTTTTGCCATCTAACATAGCTCAGTAATGACGTAGCGCGTGTATTTTCTCCCTCTACACCAGTCATGTAAGTCTTGCTCACAATCTGATCTCCTGCCGGAATAAATTTAGTATAAACTGGATTACCATCCCTCACCCAAAAGTAACATTGCCACCAGGAAATAGTCTGCCATAGTACCATATAGCAACAGCCAGGGCGATTAGGACATAAAATAGAGAAAGTATTCTGTCATGCGATCGCTCTTCCTTGCCTCGACCCTATAGTTACGATTTTAGAAAAAAAGTGATAGAGGCCATTGAACTTGAT
>NZ_JAAHGK010000591.1:0-4514 GCF_010672505.1 Okeania sp. SIO2B9
TGGGCTGCATTCAACTCTGGTAAATCAATTGGTAAGCCAACATTAAAAGGTGATTGATTAATATCTCTGAAATAGAAAAATTAATGGCAATTGTTGGTGGAAATCCTTACTTAATCAAATTAGCTCTATATGAAATTTATCAACACAATATTAGCATTGATGATCTATTAAAAACAGCAGCAACAGATGTAGGATGTTATGCAGATCATTTACAGCGACATTGGTGGCATTTACAACAATCTCCAGAGTTAGCACAAGCAGCTAAAACAGTAATGAATTCTAATCAACCAGTACAATTAGAAACAATGCAAGGGTTAAAATTACACAGTATAGGATTAGTCAATTTCCAAGAAAACCAAGCAACACCACGTTATGATTTATATCATTTATATTTTAGAAATCGTCTTTAAATTCAAACAACTATTAGGACTTAAACATTTTATGGTTGAAAAATGGCGCTCGTGTCAGTCTAGATCAGGGAATTACTTCAATGCGCTCAAAATGCCTAGAACCCTTGGTAATTAAGGAATTATACCTTTTTGACTAAAAGCAAGTCCCTGTCTAGATTTGAGCCTATTTTATACTTCTATTTTGTCTAATTCCCACTATAGCAGTCGCTATTACAGTATCAGGAGTCCTGATATCAAATTCGTTAACTATGACCTCACTAGGGGTGGTAATGCGGTTGGTGGGGCGAAAATCCTCATTTACCGCATTCTCAGTCCTACTGACTACTTTTTTAAATTGTTTTAACTAAAAAATAACTAAAAAAAACTTAGACTTGATTTGAACCTACTTCCAGTAATTTTTCCAATCTTGCCGTTGACCAGTATTCCGTGGGATAGGCGATCGCAAAAATAGACGAAAGTCGAACCAACCATGTCACCTGCTTAAAAGCATCATCTTCCTCATCAAATTCATCCGGTGGAACTAAGACCATAATTTCTACAAAATCTTTAGTTACAGTAACGGGGAGACCATAATAAGTTTCCTCAGCTTCAATGCGGACTTTACTACCATTTTCTAATGCTTCTGTTAATCTTTGATAAAGAAGATTAGATTTTTTTGACTTTTCTTTTTTGGCCACAATTATTCTCCCTAAGTCTGATGTTGCAGTTTAGCGCTTTTAACAGCACCCATGTACAACTTCGCCATTAACTCGTTAGCAGTCGCCGCATTTTGCAACTTACTAAAGTTAATTGTATCTGGTTGAATTTTAACTTGACTAGGCAAGTTTTGAACTCCCTTGTCGCTTAACCGCATCCCAGTTGTCAGGAAATCCGTACATAGTTGTCAATGACCAGATGTGGGTCTTTGGTAATGTTTAGCTCAAAAGTGACTAATGACATAAAAAATCTGTCCTTTTCCCAAATCAAAACGTACTGTTACTGCCGGGACTTGATGCTGAAAAAGCAAATTATGACTAGCAGTATCAATATAGACTTTATCCGAGTTTAGTACTTCTATATTGTAATTTCCTCATAACGACTATTAGGGATTTGGCTCTCAATATTACAAGAATATTTGACCACAAACTATCTGCAAAAGTTTCTACAGACAATGATATAATTAATTTTTAATTCTTGAGTCTAGAGTAGTGTCTTAGGAAATGCACGCTGTACTTTTCAAATATCCTCTTAATACCATTGATTAAAAGACATCTCCAATAATCAAAAATAAAATTAATTATCCTGTAGAAATTATCAATTATTTCCCCCTACTCTGTAGGGAGGTTGCATGCAAGGTCCCTACGACCTACTCCCTCTTTTCCGGAGAGGTCTATAATTTCTACAAAATCTTTAGTTACAGTAGCAGGGAGACCATAATAAGTTTCCTCAGCTTCAATGCGGACTTTACTACCATTTTCTAATGCTTCTGTTAATCTTTGATAAAGAAGATTAGGCTTTTTTGACTTGTATCTTCTGGTAACAATTATTCTCCATAACTATAACGTTGCAGTTTAGTGCTTTTAATAGCACCAACGCACAACTGGACTACCAACTCAGTTGCAGTAGCAGCACAATGACGGAGGAGTCAGTCCTCAGTCCTCAGGAGGGAAGAAAAAGCAAGAAGCAAGAAATAAAAGGAGGAAAAGGAGAAAGTTTTTTTGATCACGCTCTTATCCGGACATGATATAAGTTGTATTTTTCCTTAGTTTTGACTTTTGACTTTTAACTTTTGACTTTCCTGATCATCACGCACTGGCAGTGAAGTCTCCATTATTTCCATCAACAACTCCAGTCGTGATTTATGAGACAACATTGGCACCAAGTTAGGCAAAGAATAGTAGTCACCTTTGAAAGTAAAAGTTTCCACTGGTGCTTGCTTCTGCTTCAGTTGACTTTCCACATAATTAGAAGCATAGTGACCCACACGCACGATAACCACATTTGGCATAACCGCCAACTCACGACAATAAGCAGTATAAGCATCAGCAAAATAGGGTGCAGTATTTTCCCCTTCATCTGTCACCAGAATAAACTGTTCGACAACTTGCTTTTTGCGTCGCATTGCTTCTACAGCACAACCACAACTTGTACCTCCACCTGCGCGGATATGTTGGAAACCACGTTCCCAGTCACTCAATTCTGTACCTTGAGCAGTCACAGGATAAGGAATAGTATCAAAAGCGTAGACAAATAGTTCCGCTTCAGTAATACCAGAAACCAAAGCAGCTAAACGCTTACCTACTTCGATCGCCTGTTGCATAGAACCAGACTTATCCACAAGTAAAGCAGTTGGCAAAGAAATTTTACCGCGCTTTTTCACTTGTTCGTTAGTCACCTGCTCCAGTTTCGCAACAGTTTCCGCATCTACCTGAGCAGCATCAGCAGCAACCTTAGCTTTATAAGCAGACACGCGATCGCTCTTTTGCGCCTCAGTCAGTTTCTCATCAACTAATGCTTTTACCTCTGGGTGTTCCATCGCACCACGAGCAGTCAGAGACTTCAGGTTATTGATAATTTCCTGGGGAGACATAGAGTTGATCAGTGCCACTAACACAGTAGGTGTCAATTGTTTCACAGCTCCCACTGCCACAGTATAGGGAATTTTATGTTCCACTATTAATGCTGCTTGCTCTGCTGGAGTTTCTACTTTTGCCAACTGCTTCAGCATGAAAGCTAAACTATCCTCTGGAGGTCTTTCCTTAAACAAGATAGCATCAGCGCGAGAGTTAGGTTTAATGTGCAAAGTTGCATATAGGTGCTTCATTGCCTTGCGGTTACGGAGAGCTGCCCGGTCAAAAAAATCTGGTTTTTGTTCGCGCTTCCGTAGATAACGAGTCACAGCAGTGCGTGCGGAACGTGGCATTTTATTTCGTTGCTGTTTCATAAAGTCTACAATGCGTGACACCTGGTATGGTGGGAAATTTTGTAGCATGATGAAACCCGCATCTCGGTGTTCTGTGAGGTTGCTTGTTAACAAGTTTCCCAGGAATACTTCTTGATGGTCGCGCACATCACCGTTATTTTGATACCATACTGCTAAATGACCGTAAAAAATTGGGTCTAACTCAACAATTAATTGATGAATTTCTGCTACTTTTTCTAATTGACGATGTGGTGTAGTGAGCAGACTATTGAGCATTTCTAAACGTAAGTCGCGCTCATCGTTATTCATTTGAATTTTAGACATTTTTTCTACCTCCTTATTTCAGTTATCAGTTAACAGTTATCAGTTACAGCAAATTCTAAATATATGAAGTACAAATATTAACTACTGAATTTTTGTAGTGTGGTTATCTTGCCATATAGTGCCTCAAAAAGATAAAAAAATCTGTCATGTTTTTAATGTTAAATATAAAGTATTGTCAAACATTTGATAACCTATGATTATTCGTTATTAACTAATTTTAGCATAAAAAATCTACTTTAAAAATGCAATTATTTTTGGTATTTTTCGGAGTATTAATATTAATATTTATAATGAAATAAACCGTGCAATTTCAGAGATAATTGTACTTCCAAGTTCCCTAATAAATTGTGTATTTCAGCAATTAATAATTAATAATTACCTATTCTTAAAAGAAGAAGATTGACTAAAATATTTTTTTTGTATCCCCTTAAAAGAGGAGGCTTCAAGGCGTGAATTTTTGAATGAATAATTATTAACTATCAACTCTTAATTATTCATTATTCATTATTCAGTAACCTCTCTAGTTTAGGGCGTGACGATAATTGCTAATTGTTATAGCTTTCAGCTTTAAAAGTTTTGGTAGTCCCGATGGCGTAATGCTAGATAGGAACAAACAATATCTAGTGCGGGCATCCTGCCCGCGAGTACGGGAGCAAGATGCTCCCACTGTTATCCTAACAAAAATAATTACCAAAAAATTGGGTTTAAAGCCTCTCCTTTTAAGGGGATAATAAATAAAAATTTTCCTTTGAGTCTATCCTCTTCTTTTCAAGGAGAGGTAATTCTAAATTCTAAATTCTTGAAAATGCACCACCACCAAACTTTTTTACAAAGGTTTTAAATCTGGTTCTACCCAATTTTTTTGAGCTGACTCAGAC
>NZ_JAAHGK010000592.1:0-4510 GCF_010672505.1 Okeania sp. SIO2B9
TAGTATAGAGTGTAGAGATGCGGTTGGCTTGACCGTTAATGCCTGTGGATGAGTAACCGCCAACGGCCTCAGTAGAAGCAGGAAGTAAACGTCAATTTGTCACGTTATATGACGCTTTGTATCAGTTTTATAGAGCAGCTGTTCGATTCGTCTGGCGCAGAAGTTAGGAGTCAGAATGGTTTGGATAAATTTACTTGCTACTTTTATTTCGTGTTTAATTTTGCCTACTTATACCAATTTGATATTTGATAAATGTTTCTTACAGATGGTAGGGACTTTGCATGCAACTTCCCTACGAAATAACGAATAAGCAAGAAGGAAGAAGGGTTCAACAATTAATAATTAGGGTTTGCGTTCAAAAGTCTTATGGGTGAGGGTAGGAGTCAGGAGTCAGGAGACAACCCACCCCTCGCCCCTCCCCCTCCGGTGGAGGGGAAGACAGGAGAAATGGGAATTATAGAGGAGGTTAGGAGGAAGAATAGTCTCTTGATTTTTCTGCGCAACTATGCGCCTAAAATGCTAAATTTTTGAACCTAAGCGACCTAAAAGGTTGGAATTTTTTCAACTAAAAAATCCTAAAACCTTTATATGTCAATGCTTTTAGATTTATTCAGCAAGCCCTAATTAATAATTAATAATTAATAATTACCTCTTCTTTTCAAGGAGAGGTAAGACTAATCATGAAAATTTTTTCTTCTCTTGGTCGATTGGATATGGCGAGGAGACCCGTTCTTACAGACCCGCTCCGAAGATCGTCATCCCACCCTTCGGGAAGCTCCGAAGAGAGAACTCCGTTCCGCTGTCGCGAACGACCACTTGTTTCTCCTTTAAAGGAGAGGATTTTTACCTTAATTATTCGGTAAATTTTGAAAAAAAGGAAAAAACGATATAAATAACTATCTAAAATGAGCTGGAACACCTATTTTTAAGCAGCTCCGATCAATATCTACCTTTTTGTAGAATTCTTTTTTCAAATTCCCCAACATAATTTTATACTTATTGAACACTTCAGTTATTAGGTAATAATAATAGTTCACTCATATTTTTAGCAATTATTTATATGAAGTAAAGGTATTTTATTCGTTATTTATCTACTCTATACAGACGTTGCATGCAAGGTATCCCACATATTATTGAAGAAGGAGACAGGAGACAGGAGACAGGAGACAGGAGACAGGAGACAGGAGACAGGAGACAGGAGACAGTCGGAAAATTACATGGGGATTCTCACCCCAAGTAATTTTGAACACCGTGTAGACGGTGGGGTATTAAACCCACAAAGAAAATGATAAAATGTAGCAAAAATGCGTGATATTTTGTATTAATTTTGCATAGGTACTTAGATATAAAATTAAAGATAAAGATATTGATAATTTATTTGCTACTCCTTTCTTTCCTTTTTCCCTTTTTCCCAAGTATGCTAATTATGAGAAAATTCTCCAAACTTTGTCGCTCAAAACTCTAAAAAAACAAAAATAAATTATCCTACTCATCTGTATTTTTCTTTTTTTTAGTAGGTTTAGGAATAGGTTCTTTTCTTGTTGGAGCTGAATTTGCCGAATTATAATTCTGGGAAGTAGGTCTGCGAGAATAATTACTTCTTCTATTATCATTAAATGTTTTTCGACCTTTAAATGGAGGCTTACGACGATTATTAACAAATAGACTACCTATATCATTAGCATATTGAACGACAAGAAATGTATCCTGCCTTTGAATATGTAAATCCCAGAAACGATTCAGTGGGCGATCGCCTAAATTCCCTTTTAGTTTCAGCTTGAAAAACCTAGGAGTATCTTCATCCTTGCGAGGAGCTTGTTTAACTCTAACTATTATATATTCTTCTTCTTGAGATTGATAAATTACTTCTCCTCGGATGGAAAAATAACCATCATTTAAGCTTAATAAACTATCTATTTGATTCTCATCATCAGTAACAATAGTAGTTTGTTGAGAATTATCTATATCTTCTGATGTTTGTGGTATTTCTTCACTTTGATTATCTTCAGCAGTGGGAGAAATGGTCAAAGAAGAAGTAACATTATCTTTTGATTCAGTATTTTTAATTTTTCTGAGGGTTTCTGGTTCCCATACCCCCATAATTTGGATATGTAGGTCATCATTTTCTTGTCTAGTACGAGGATAAACAACCCACAGATGTTCCTCCTCTAGGTCTAAATGATTTTTTAATAGACTCATTACCCGACCTAACAATACAGCATCTATTTCTGAACCATCTGGAGTTTGTAAACTGCCCCGTGTAAATTGTTCTGTAGAAGGTTGATAACGACCTCGAACTAAACCTATAGCTCGATACTGTTTTGGTTCACTTGGGGGAGCAATTGGATGTTGTCGCACAATAGTATTATCTTGATTAGGAGTATCAATTTCATTTTGATCTAAATCTTGAGATTCCCAAGAATTTAACGGCTGATTATCTGTCACAGTTAAAGTATGAATATCTCGATCTTTCTCTTTGGCCATCTCTTTACCTGAAGATTTATTAGTTAATTTTACCGAAAAATTGGGGGATGTGCCTCGCCCTTATAGGGCAACTTTTTAATTGATTAAGTGGGAAGACATAAGCTATAGTATTATTGTCGCAGGTGGGCAATCCGAGACAATAAATCGACACTATTGTTATTAATCCAATTAGATTGTTGATTAATCCGTACATTTTCCACAATTCTTTAATTTTCTTGGCTCGTTTGCACAGCATACCGTAGGAAATGAAAAAAAATTGGACACGTATATAATGAATTGTGGAAATATTTGACAGTTTGCTACAATAACAAAGGCAAGAACCAAGCTAACTTAATTTAATTCTCAGGGTTGAAATCCTATACAAAACTTTTAAGAGTAGGTTGCCTATAAAGGTGGTTAACAAATCCATTAACCTTAAAATACCCGAAAATAATAATGGAATAGAGTAGCAAAGTTTTCAAATTAATCAAAAGCTTTTATTAGGTGGAATTACCACCGATTTTAAGCCTGTGGAGAAGATTAGGTGGCAACCTTCGGGTACTGCGCAGGAAGCTATTCTCCAAAGCTCAAACCGCAGTTTGGGTAAGTCTGAATAAGTTCAGTAGAACGGAATTTAATCTCATGGTAGATAAACGTCGTGGTTTTTTGATGGCGGTGGTGGTGTTGGTAATAATTGCTTTTTTAGGATTTTCTCTATCTCCTTTATTAGGGGGACTATTAGAGGCCAATCAAAATAATGGTCAATCCACTCCATCTTCAACTCAGACTCCTGTAGCAGATCAAGAAGCAGATTTGCTGGCACAAGCACGGGGTTATGAGTTAGTTTTACAAAGGGAACCAGATAATCAAACTGCACTACAAGGATTTTTACAAGTTAAGTTAGAGTTAATTCAATCAGGAAAGGGCAATATTGAGGATGTTATACCTCCATTAGAAAAATTATCTGAATTAAATCCTGGTAATACAGATTATAATGTACTGCTAGCTCAAGCTAAAACATATACAGGCGATCGCGAAGGTGCGGCTCAAATTTATCGTTCCCTTCTGGCAGCTAAACCTGGAGATTTAAAGGCTTTGCAGGGTTTGGTTAATTTGTTGTTGCAACAGGAGCGCCCGGAAGCTGCTATTGGCTTATTACAGGATACACTAAAAGCGGCTCCTGTGGCAAATCAAGTGGAAGCTGGAAGTATTGATGTGGTTTCAGTGCAGTTGATTTTGGGACAGGTTTATGCAGAGCAGAAACGCTACGATGAGGCGATCGCTGTTTATGATGAAGCAATTAAGGGCAATGCTGAAGATTTTCGGCCTGTTTTAGCTAAGGCAATTATGCTCAGAGAGCAAGGTAATAATGAAGCTGCTCAAGAGCTTTTCGATCTGGCAATAGAACTAGCTCCTGCAGGATTTAAAGATCAAATTAAGCAGGAAGTTTCGGCTAATTCCAGTTCCGAACCACAAGCATCTCCAGAATCAAATGCTACTGAAACTCAGGTAGAAGAGTAGAAAATAATTAGATTAGTATTAGCTCCAAATTAGTTAGGGTTTGCTGAAAAAGTCTTATGGGTGAGGGTAGGAGACAGGAGACAACCCACCCCCAACCCCTCCCAGGAGGAAAGGGGAATTTAGAGTAGGTAGGAGTAAGAATTGTCAGAATGATTTCTCTGCCCAACTATGCGCCTAAAATACCCTCCATGCATGAGCATGAAGAGCTGAAAACCAGGCACTTTTTTCGACCTCAAAAAGGCACTTGTCTTTATATGTCAATGCTTTTAGATTTAATCAGCAAGCCCTAGTTAAATTCAAAAACTAAACAATTTTGGACTTAAAGATTTATTTAATCTATTGAACTCTGATAAATTATCAGGGTCTTTTTTTTGCAAGTAAATAGCCAATACTAATTAACCCTACTCCCAATATTGTGACTTGATCTATTAGTGTTTGAGAAGTTTCTTGATGAGGATTAAGACTATATTTCCAATTTCCTACCTTTGCCATCATCAAGTCTGTTTGACTGTAGGTGTAAAGAAAC
>NZ_JAAHGK010000593.1:0-4510 GCF_010672505.1 Okeania sp. SIO2B9
TTTGATGGTTGGGGAGTTATACTTGGTAAGTTTAAAGTTATCGGGGGTGTTTCTTGTTGTTGCCAATCTCCTAATGTTTGTTCAACTAAATTAATTGCTTTGGCATTTGTAATATTACCTACTATAGATATGATTATATTATCTGGACGGAAGTGAGTTTGATGAAATTCTTGAAGATCGGTGCGGGTAATTTGAGAAACTGTTTTTTCTGTACCTAAAGTTGATAAAGCATAAGGATGATTTTGATACATCATTTCTCGTAATTGAGAGAATGCTACAGTAAAGGGTTGTTCTAATTGAGAGCGAATACTTTGAATAGTAATTCGTTTTTCTAGTTCAATTTCTGTTTCTGGAAATGATGGATATCTGATTATTTCTCCTGATAATTGAAATATATCTGCAAAATCTGTAGATACTGTTTTTATGCTCAGTAAGAAATAATCTGTGGTTGTATCTGTACCTAGTCTTGCTCCTACTGATTCAACTTTATGGGCTATATCTAGAGAGGATAATTTTTCTGTCCCTTTGGTTAATACTGCTGCTAATAAGTGAGAGATTCCTGCCTGTTCTCTGGGTTCATAACGACTACCTATTCGTAAGAATATTTTGGCTGAAATAATATCCGCTGTCTTATTTTCTGTTGTGATGAAGACTATGCCATTATTCAGGACTTTTCGCTCTATATTTTTTTTAATCATTAATTTTTTAATTTTAAATATTTATAAATCTTATTTGAGTTGTGAGATATTGTAGATTTTTAGGGAATAGGGCACAGGGAACAGGGAATAGGGAATAGGGAACACAGAAGCAATAAAATTCTTACATCTGATTCGGTGATTGCTATTAGTTATTAGTCAAGAGTTAGGTAAGAGGCGAAAACCCCATTAATTTTTTTTGTGTTTTTACTATTAGACATCTCCAATAATAGAAAATAAAATTAATTATCGCACATAAATGATCGATTCTTTCCTCCTACTCCCTACTCCTTCTTTTCTGGAGATGTTTATTGAGTTACACTTTGATTTGTCTGTAGCTTTTTGGGTACTCCTTGTCTATTCAAAATACACTGTTTATTTTACAAAAATACTTATTTTTTGAAACTGGTATATTTAAAAATAACTTACATAAATTTTTTGGCATTGTTAATTTTAAGTATCATAGCTAATTTCACAAATAGTTAGTAACTAATGAAGTTAAATTACTTTAGAGTAGGTAAGCATTTCCTGCGGAATGCTGCGCAAACAGCAATCAGCTATCAGCTTTATTACATTTAAAGGAAAAAAAAGCAATTTTATCAAAGCTTCAGAGTACGAATCTCTAGTTAATAATGTAGTAGAAATTAAACGAATGCTTGCTTCATTCATTAAAAAGCTTATAGCTGACCGCTAATAGCTGAATGCTTACTAGAGTAGAGGCTTTAAGTACTGAAAATATCACTTTTGGCTTTTAATTTTTGACTATGGAATTATTAATGCTTTTATTAATTATGTTCGCCCGGAAGTTAAGGATTTTCGCGAGGCTATTACTACTTTTCAGGCAGACTTACCTACTATTTTAAAAAGTTTACGAGATTTAATTGCTAAACAGTCGGAGAATAATCAAAAGTTTTGTTTGGCTAGGGATAAGTTTTTGACTATTTGTCGAGAGTCGATTAATCCTGAAGTTAGTTTGTTTGATGTGCAGGAAATGATTATTCAACACATCTTGACTTCAGAAATAAAAATTTGATTCAATTTATTCAACCAAATTTCCCTGCTAAAAGGCGATCGCTCATCTTTAGGAATTTTCTTAGAAGCAGTGCCAGAAATATTGTCATCTTGTGGAGCTTTCAGCAAATACTTATTTTTCCCTCCATCACCCCTCAGTGCAAAGCCACCCACATTTTCATTTTGTGGAGATCCAAAAAACGCGTCTCAAAGTATTTTCCGTTGCATCCCCACAATTTTTGTGATATTATAACAACTATAAGGGGCTGCTCGCCCATACGCATGACTTTTTATTCAACACAATTTTCTGCTAAAAGGCGATCGCTCATCTTCAGGAATTTTCCTAGAAACAGTGTCAGAAGTATTGTCATCTTGTGGAGCTTTAAAAAAAATACTTGTTTTTCCCTCCATCATTCCTCAGTACAAAGTCAACCACATTTTCATTGTGTGAAACTCCTGAAACGCGCCTCAATTTTCAGTTACATCCCCAGAATTTTTGTGATATCATAATAACTATAAGGGGCTGCTCGCCCATACGCATGACTTTTTATTCAACACAATTTTCCTACTAAAAGGCGATCGCTCATCTTCAGGAATTTTCCGAGAAGGAGTACCAGTTATTACCTCAATTTTTAACCTTTAACTTTTAACTTTTAACTTTTAATTTCCCTTCCCCATCAATTTCTAAAATTGTCTTCGGAAAATCTTTTTTTGTAAGCTGCTGAATTAACTTAATACTCCGACCATACTTATCAGGATAAGGAATACCCTTACTATTCAAATGAACAGGCAAAATTTTACCAGAAACAAAATCCCCTCTAGGATTAATATCTACTTCTAATACCAAAGAATATCCCAACTGAGCTTTGCTAGACAAAGTGCGATATCCCATAAAATTACCAAGAGAATAAGCAATTAACTTCCCTTGATAAACCTCCATTGCTCTAGGCACATGAGGACCATGAGCCAAAATTAAATCTGCACCTTCATCTATTAACGTATGGGAAAATAATATTTTATTACCTCGATTTTCACCAAAAAAATATTCAGTCTTATTCTTAATTCTCAACGCCCTAGTTCCCTCTGCACCAGCATGAACAGAAATAACAATAATATCTGCATTTTCATCTGCTTCTCGAACAAGTTTTTTTGCAGACTCTAAGTCAAGCATAGAATTATGATAACTATAATTACTAAAAGCAATAAACGCTATATTAATCCCTTTCACTTGACGATAAACAATTTCTCCCTTTTTCCCAACAGCTTGCATACCAGCATTTTGAATATTGGTAATTGTATCTTCAAACCCTTGCTTTAAAAAATCGAAAGAATGATTATTTGCCACACTCAAAACATCGAAACCAGCATCTTTCAATAAATATCTATAATTCGGTGGTGTTCTAAAAGCAAATACCCTACCACTCCCCATTTTTTTGCCACTTCTTGGATAACTTGTTAAGGTACTTTCAAAATTTCCAAAAACAATATCTGCATCTTGTAGCAAAGGTTTAACTGATGCAAATAACTTTTGTTTTTTAGGGTGTAATTTATTCTTAGGATAATTAGTCCCGGGGATAATATCTCCCACTGCTTTAATAGTAATTCTAGTATCAGGATTAATTGGAGATTTAATAGATGATAAAACAAACTCAGAAACCTGTGATAAATTAAGTTGATTTTGAATTTGTACAATTTGAGGAGTAGCTACAGTTGATATTTCTGACTTACTAACTTCTACTATTGAAGAACTTGACTGAGATTTTTGTTGCGGTCGAGAAATATTTGAAATAATTTCAGGTAGCTTGTAATTATTAGAGTTGAAAACTAAATTTGATACAGGAATTAATGCTATGCCAACAGTGCTTAATAATAGCCAAAAAGCTTGATTTTTCTGAGGTAAAAATTGCCAAGAACTATCATCAGAAGAAAATACTTTTTTTGCCCTAGAGCGATTATTTCTTTTTCTCACAGGTCGGTTGAGATTAACTGGAGAAAAATCTACATTTTTATCTTCACTTTGACCAAACTCTGGATTAGTCTTAACTATTTCTGGAGTATTTAATTCCACCTGTTGAGATAGGGAAGGTAGGGTAGTTTCAAGAGATTCTTGGGAAGAATTTGTATTTTCTGATTGCCACCAAATTGTCCCTACTCCCGCTGGATGGTATATACTAGGTCTGTGTAATTCAATAACTTCTGTCCACTCAGGGATAGTGTTACCTAATCTTCGCCCATAAATATTGACAAAATCAATCGACGATGCGTTTAGACGTTGCATTCCTTGATGAATGACTCTAATACAAACTTGGCGATCTGGAAGTTGAGAGCTTTCCAGTAGAAGATGCAGATTATTTTTCTGAATACTAACCCTAGCTTTAACTCCAATAGTTGTTAATGCTTGATTGACCAGAAAAGCGATCGCTTTAGGGTCTCCTTGTTTTGCTCGTGTTAAAATTTCTTGTTGACTCACAATTATTTTCCTTACACCAAAAAATATAAGCTAAACTCAATCATATTACTACTTATCAGAATAAATTTTTACTGATAATCCCTTATAGTTAAGTTGTTTTGCATTTAAACCATATATCCGATTTTTATCAAAGGGAACACTGGATCGGGGAATATAGAATCTAAATGATTCTTAGCTTACTAAAATTTATGGCGTTGCACAGCGACGAATGATTTGAGATTTTTGATTGAATTGGATTGTGGATTAATCAATTGCCAGAATGATTAATTAATGGTTATTTTTAGTCAAAGTCTAAACTAATTTTTGGCAATATCATTCCATAATGTGCAACCCC
>NZ_JAAHGK010000594.1:0-4509 GCF_010672505.1 Okeania sp. SIO2B9
TGAAGAAGGAGACAGGAGACAGGAGACAGGAGACAGGAGGAAAATTACTTATGGATTCGCTCCCCCAAGTAATGCGTGAACACCCCCGTTGACGGTGGGGTATTAAACCCACAAAGAAAATGATAATCTATTTTACTCTTTTCATCACTCTCTGGAGCATAAATACGATAATCGCGAAATCCAGAATCGTTCTATTTGAGGATTAAAATATAAGCAGTTAACTATTCCTATTCCACGGACTACCCTATGTTCGTTACCGTTATACTGACCTCGGACAAGTTCTATTTTTTGGGAGTATTCTTTATTAAGAACTGTATCATTAATGCAGCAAATAACCATCTTCAGAAGTTACAATTTCCTCCCTGAGATTTTGCCACAAATTTTCTGCTGCTAAATCAATATTTTTTAAGTAACGATTAATTTGATTGCTGACGCAAAGCTACGCTATCGTGGCTCACTGTTTCTAGATGGTCAGCAAGGTTTGTGAGAGTGTAATTTTTGTGACTACTTATTAAATACTGACAATATTTTATATAATTAAAGTTTATTCTCAAAGTGTTGACAAATAGTTGGTTTCATACTAATCTAGTATCACAACTAAAGTAATTTAAGTTCAATTTTTAAGTTTTTTATATTTTGTTTTTCAAGCGATAGCCAATATAGATAAACCTTTAAGGGTATGCACTATATATAGTGTCTTTGCGTAAGTCCTGACCAAGAAAAATTAGGATTCAACTCAATTGCTTAATAGTACAGAGCGATCGCTTGCTCTAGCTTTCCTTGGCGTTTGAGTTGATTAGCTTCGACAAAATATTGTGTGTTAATAGTCATAATAATATCGAATAAATATTTTTTTTGGTTTTTGAACAATTTTTAGCTAAGTTGTAATAGAACTAGAGAAATGTTAGCATTATCTAGCTTATCCTGTTCATAAATTCATCAAAATATATGAGTGAAAACGCTATAGTTGAAATTTTAGATATCCATCGCGCTGAAGTTGATACAGAAACATTATGGGGTTTTGCTATAGACCAACCTAAGAAAGGAAGCAAAACTGATACCTATAGAATTTACGTTTCAGGTTGGGTACTAGGTAAAAACTCCAAAGTTGTAGAAGTTCAATTACTTAGTGACGGTAGACTTCTGCGCAAAGCTACTGCCAGTATAAATCGTCCTGGTGTAGCTAAACAGTATCCAAAAGTCTCTGGAGCTAAAAACTCTGGTTTTCAGGTAGAAGTGGGGGTTATTGGATTGCCACTAGAGAGTGAGCTAAGTATACGAGCAGTATTTGAGAATAAAAGCACTGTCTCAATTGGAGTTATAAAATATCGTCGTCAGCTACTACACTCAAATTATCAATCTAAGTTGCAACCTTTATTGGTGACATCTTCAGGGCGATCGGGAAGCACTTGGATTATGCGGTTACTTTCGCAACACCCAAAAATTGTTGCAAGTCAAATTTACCCCTATGAAATCCGAGTATCCCAATATTGGATGCAAATGCTGACTATTCTCTCACAACCACATAACCCTGTTGAATTCTCTCCTGACTACTTTTATAACAAACTTCGTTGTATAGGGCCAAATCCTTATAATAATCATAATCTGAATAATTCTTTAGATAATTCTTGGCTGACACGAGAGTATATAGAAAACTTAGGTGATTTTTGTCGCCAAAACCTCGATCAGTTCTATGAACATATAGCGACGAAACAAGGCAAAGTATTTCCGCCCCCGAGCGATAGTAGCAAAAATAATCTTTACTTTGTAGAAAAATTTCTTATGATATTCAATAGAAAAGTATTGCTTGAACTTTATCCTCAAGCACGAGAAATCATTCTAGTTCGTGATTTTCGTGATATGGCTTGCTCAATAGCAGCCTTCAACACTAAGAGAGGATATATAGCTTTCGGTCGCAAACAAGTAGATAGCGATCGCGAATATATCAACACAGTAATTAAATCTATTGCTGCCAATATACTACAGTTATGGAGACAAAGGAAAGAACAAGCCTATTTACTCAGGTACGAAGATTTAATTTTATCGCCTGAAGAAACTTTAAGTTCTATATTTGACTATTTGAATTTAGATAATAGCAATTCAACTATTTCTAAAATTTTAGAAACAGCATCTGAAGATACGCCCCAGTTAAAAAAACATCGTACTTCTGCTAATCCTCAAGAATCAATTGGACGTTGGCGAAATGACTTAGAACCTTCTCTACAAGCTTTATGTACTGAAGTTTGCCAAGAAGCTTTACAAGAATTTGGTTACAGTCTTAGTGCTGAAGAACAACCATCTCCTTTGCCAAAAACTATCAAGCCTCAAATTAAAACTGAATCGCCATTAACACCCACTAATTCTAATTTTGTTAAAGAAACAGAATCAGCACGAAAGAGACTGGAACAAATCAAATCTCAGTTTCAAAACATTAGAAACAAATTGAAGAATTCCTAGATAATCAAGCAATAAATAGAGTATGAATACAGAAGGTTCACAATTAGAAATTATTTCAGTCCATGTGCCTAAAACAGCAGGAACAGCTTTTAGAAAAGTCTTAGAACAAGTTTATGGTTTTGAGTCAGTTATCATTGACTATCCTGGAGCACACCGAAAAAGATTCAATAATCAGTGGGAAGCTAGAAAAAGTAAAATCAAAGTAATTCACGGTCATTTTGGTGTAAATAAGTATGAAAAATATTTCCCAGAAGCAAAAAAAATTGCCTGGATTAGACACCCGATTCATAGATTAATTTCTCACTACCTTTTTTGGCTAAATCAGCCACCAAATAAAATTGAAAATACTTCCCAGCGTTTGTTAGTAGAAAATCAAATTAGCCTATTGGAATTCGCCCAGCTACCAAATATTAAAAATATAACCTCCAGATTTTTCAATAAAAGAGAAGTTACTGATTTTTATTTTGTAGGTATACAAGAGTTATTTAAAGAAGATTTGAACGAACTAAAAGAACAACTAGGATGGGGTGATTTTGATATTGAGTATACTAATAAAAATACTTATTCAAATTATGAAAAAAAAATACAAAACATTTTATCAGAGCCAAAACTTATACATAAATTAGAAGAAATTAATAGTGATGATGTTGAATTTTATCAAGCAGCATTAAAAAATAGAGAAGAACGCATAAATAAAGAAAAAAAGTCACCAAAAAAGAACGATAAAAATATCAACAATTGTTCTGATAAGCTAACAAAAATCCGCCATAAACTCGAAACTCTAAACTCTCGACTAAAACAGACAATGGTACTATTAGAGGAATCTCAGACTCAAGACTCTAGCGGTCAAGTCTCAGAACCAGAAATTCAAGAAGTATCCAAAAATAATCAAAACAAAATAGATCAAGAAAATCATTCTCGACTTTTCCAAATACAAAATGCTATTGTTGAAAGATTCCAAAATTTTCGCGGTCGGTTTGAATTTGCCGGAGGGCCTATTTTTCCGAATAATATCCCCGGAGTATTCCGTCATCGGCGTGGTGATAGTGGAGGTAGACCAAGATACCTAGATAGCAATTTTCACAGCAGTAATACTAACGATTCCAAAATTGAGGGTTCAAAATTTCATCATGGTACATATATCTATGGCGGATTTTTTAACGGCCACTTTGGCCACGTTTTAAGTGAAAGTATTCATCGTTTGTGGGCATTTAATACTAATAACTATGATGGCATCGTTTTTTCTGTATTCTCAGCCACACCAAGACACATCCCTATCCATACATATACTCCCCCTAAATGGTTTGCCCAAGTTTTAGATGTTTTAGAAATACCTATGACTAGCTGTATTTTTGTTACAGATAGTCGTACATTTGAAAACCTAGTAATTCCAGAACCAGGTAGTGAGTTATCATTGGGAATCAAGGAATGGTATCGCCCCTATCTAGAGAACCTACAGCACAAAATTTGGGATAGAACACATAACTTAAGAAGAAATCTACCAGACAAGCTTTTTCTAGGTAGGTCTCATATCCCACTCAACGGCTCGGTTGCAGGTGAAAAATATCTAGAGACTTTATTAGTTGATGAGGATTATATTTCCTTGAAGCCAGAAAATTATGATTTTCTCGGACAACTAGCTTATCTAATGAGTGCCAGAAAAATTATATTTACTGAAGGAAGTGCAATATATCCTCTAGAATTAATGAACTATTTAGACACTGAAATTGCCTGCATTCCTAGAAGACCAGATAACAGACTTTTCTATCCATGTCTCCACAACAAGTGTCAAAATTACATAGTTTCTGGAAATGTTAAAAATTGTGAACGATTAGGGTCTTACAATATGAAAGATGGACCAAACGCAATCTCAATTGTCAAAAGTCCATACCAAATTGTTGAATCTTTGAGAGATGGTAAATTTGCTTTACTCGACAACTGGGATGAAAATGATTTTTTGGATCGAGAAAAGAGTGATATTATGTCATACATAATTCAAGGATATAACTTACTCGAAAAAGGACAAACCTTACACTGTCTCAATATTATAGA
>NZ_JAAHGK010000595.1:0-4507 GCF_010672505.1 Okeania sp. SIO2B9
ACATTAATATTTGTTCAATTTTGATGGCAATTGTATCTGAATCTTCAGATACAATTGCCATCAAAATTGAACAAATATTAATGGAGCAAAATTTGACCATTAAACCTTTTAGCAAAATTTTAAAAGCACCATCATATTTATATGGTTGTACAATTTTAGGAGATGGGAGCTTAGTACCAGTTATTGATGGTATTCAATTATTAGAAAAAATATTACACACAGAACAATTAGATGCTAAAAATTTACTAAAAAATACTTCTAAATTTAAACAGTCTATTCTTTAAACTACCAACTATTCTAGTAATTGATGATTCTTTAACTACTCGCCAAGCTATTTCCAGTACTTTACAAAAAGCAGGATATGATATTGTTCAAGCTAAAGATGGATGGCAAGGGTTAGTAAAACTACAGCAAAATACTCAAATTCAAGCTGTTATTTGTGATGTAGAAATGCCACAAATGAATGGTTTTGAATTCCTCAGTCGTTGTCGTAAACAATATCCTATAGCACAAATGCCAGTATTAATGTTAACATCTCGTAGTAGTCAGCCCTATCGTACATTAGCTAAACAATTAGGTGCAAATGACTATTTAAGTAAGCCTTATTTAGACCAAGAATTAATTAATAGGTTACAAAGCTGCTTACAGGTTTAATTAAAAGGGAATAGGGGATAGGTATGGAGGGAAAGCAGCATTAAATCTCACATTCCGCACGTCAACTTGTAACATTATGTGAACTTTTTCATCACTTTGGGGCTAATATTCATCATCAGTCCCATCAATAATAACCGTTCCAGCTAATCTTCTTTCCATTGGAAAATTTTTCTGGCTTTTCTTCAGATAGCCTAGAAGATGATTACAACTCTATAATAGGAGAACTTGATGCCGATAAAACAGAGAATCAGCTAAAAGAAAAGGAGAAATTTACTGAATATTCTAGAGTAGATAATTTTTCTGACTTTTGAACTCAGTGAAACAGTATAACAGAGTCCAGTAGGGTGCGTTAATGAAATGTAACGCACCATCTAGATATAAAGCTGATAGCTGATAGCTGACTGCTGAATGCTTACTTCCCTACTATATTATTCTTCACTCATAATTTTAGGAACTTTAAAAAAGTTTCCATCTTGCTCTGGAGCGCAAGAGAGAATTTCTTCTCTATTTGGAAACTTTTCTAAATCATCATGACGAGTGATATTACTAACATCAATTGCCCTAGTAGTAGGAGGTACTTTCTCTGTATCTAATTCACTCAACTGCTCGAAATAATCCAAAATACTACTTAACTGAGTCGTAAATTTTTCTTCTTCTTCTGGGTTAAGTTTTAATCTAGCTAAATGTGCAACTTTACGGACTTGTTCGCTGTCAATCATTAGTAATTTTTTCCTCTTTTCAAAACTCTAAAATTAACTACATTTAGAAAAATACATCTTTAGTCGATCGCCCAGTAACTTTCAACCAGTTTTGAGCTTCAATATAATTATTAGGAGCTAAACTTATTGCTTGTTGCCAATATTCAGCCGCTTTATCAAACCAACCATCTGCTTCTTCTGACGAACCTTTTTCTTTCGCCTGTTCTCCTCTGTAGTGAAAAATTACAGCAATATTATTTAAAGCTTGAGGCATTCTCGGATTATTTTCTAAAGCTTGGTGATAGTATTCTATTGCTTGATCGTGTTCGCCATTACTAGCATGAATTAAACCTATATTATAAAGAATATAACTCCGGTCATTAGGGTCATTTTCTAATTTCAAAGCTTCATCATAATTGTCTAATGCCTCAGCATATTCACCATCACCCTGTGCCGACATTCCATCACGATAATAAGCAAAAGCCTCTTTAGCTTGATTATTTGTTGGTAGCAGCTTCAAAATCAAATCTGCCATGACCGTAAATGATTTGTCAATGAAATTATCATTACGTTGAGTTCTGGGCATATTACAACTCTATATTAATTATTGAGTACATAATATAGAGTAGAACAATTCTGGGTAAGTTGCACATACTTTGTTCACAAAAGTTATCGGCCCAAAATATTATATGGCTAATTTTTTATTGATATTTTAATTATTTTTAGGCAAGAAAAGTGAACTGTTATTTTTATTCTAAAGTAGAACAATTTGGAGCTATTTTTCTTATTAAGTTCATTATTGTAGGGTGCGCCATTACGGCTAAAATATCAGCTGTGAAAGGTATTTAACAATCCGTTGTAACGCACCATTTTAGATTTGTCAGTCTAGTACATAAAGTTAGCAGCAGTTTTCCGGATTAAGAATTATTGATCGGAAGGTTTTAGTAAAATAGGCTTTGGTTTTGCAGAAGGTTTAGGGATATCTAAAATATCACAATTCTCAACTAATTTACTAATGATTAAAACTTGCTCATTTGTTAAACATTTAGGATATTGCTGTAACATCTGTGTTAGTTCTTGAAAACCTTGCAATACAGGAACAGAACAATTAGTTATGCCAATCCATTTTGCCACAGGAAAAACAACAGGAGCAAATATAAAATTTTCCGGGAAACCAGAAACTTGAGGCATAATCGAATTTTCAAACATTTTTTTGTGATATATACTTTGAGAAGTAGGGCTATTTTCTAATGGAAACCACTTTGCTCCTTCCCTTCTTTTCCATTTATCTTGATTAGCAGAAAATGAACCTTTCCCAGTTTTTACTTCTACTAAAAAAGCACCTGCATTGCCAATAATTAAAAGATCGATTTCTGTAAAGTTTCTATATTTTGTGGAAATTAAAGCATTTTTAAACATTACCCAATTGTCAGGTAGTGACATGAGTAATAATGATAAAAAAGTCTCGCCTAAGTTGCCATTTATTTGGTTTCTAAATTGTTTAAACTGAAAAAAACCAGCGCCAATTTATCCAAAGAAACCACCCCTAAATCTTGTTTCACTTCTTGTCTATTGTCATAAATTTTTTCCTGAATTTTTGCTTAAAAAGCTTGTTGTAGTGATGGAGATTGTTTTAAAATTCTCATGATTTTTATTTATGGCTTGCTGATTAAATCTAAAACCATTGACATATAAAAAAAAGTGCCTTTTTGAGGTCGAAAAAAGTGCCTGGTTTTTAGTCTAAAACGCTCAAAAAGTTAGTATTTTAGGCTCATAGTTGGGCAGAAAAATCCCAAATTGACAAAACTTAGCTTCTACCTCCTCCCTCCTGTCTTCCCCTCCCCTCCTGGGAGGGGTTAGGGGTGGGTTGTCTCCAGTCTCCAGTCTCCAGTCTCCTGTCTCCTGTCTCCTGTCTCCTGACTCCTAATTAAATTTTAGACACAGCATCACAGTTAGCCAAATACCACCGCCACGGTAACTCAGTCCCTTTCCTAATGCCAATACGAGTTTTTTGTACTATTTGCAAATCTTCCTGAAGTTGCCTCGTGGGATGTTCCAACCACATAGGTCTCCCCACTCCCAAAGGTGAACCATTCAAACTAAGGTCAATATCAAGTAAACGACAAAGCTTACCTGGGCCAGCAGCAAGACGAGAAATTTTAGGTTTTGATTTTTGTTTTGGTATGTATTCCCACAACCAATCTGGCACAGACTCCAATTGTAAAGCTCGAATTAAGACAACACTAGGAACCCCATCTGCATCTGTCACAATATTTAAACAGTGGTACATTCCGTAAATGAGATAAACGTAGCTCATCCCTGGGGGGCCAAACATCACAGCATTTCGTGGGGTACGACTGCGATAAGCGTGACAAGCAGGGTCTCCTGGTGCATAAGCTTCGGTTTCTACGATGGTGCTACGGATAATTTGGTCATTGGACATCCGTCGCACTAAAGTACAACCTACTAAATCTGGGGCAACTTCGGGAGATGGGCGTTCTAGCCAAGTATTGTTTATAATTTCATTTGTTTGAATTAAATTCATATTAAGGAGCTTGTAATTATGGATGTCAAATTAATTTTAATTGGATTAACTGTGTTGTTTAGTATTGGTTGTCTATTCTTTGGCACTAAGAATGGATTTTATGATACTGATGATTATCATGGAAATGGTTGTGCCCACTAAGTAGGCGATCGCGGTAGCGATAATGCGACTTATCGCTCAAATATTTTACTTTTTTGATTTTTGATAATTTATTTCTTGGGCAGAATAGTAGTCTGTCCAGGAATTTGTATGAATTAAAATTAAATTAACTATGATTAAGTAAGCTTTTTAACAATTAACAATTAATCATTAATCATTACCTCTCCTGAAAACTGATAGGATCGGCGAAAATGATTTTTTTTTATTTATTCTTCAAAAAAGAGGCTTGAAATCTTAATTATTCGGTAAATTAATCAAAATAAATGAACTAGGAATTAAATAATCTGCTCGAATATATCCATGGATTATGTAGAAAATCTAAATGATTTATGAAGAAGCATCATATTTTTTTAAATCAGGAAGATTGAATAGTTTTAAGTTAATAAATAATTCAAATAAACCTTTAACAATTTTGAAACTCTTACCAAGAAAATTGTATTATCTTGGTAAG
>NZ_JAAHGK010000596.1:0-4503 GCF_010672505.1 Okeania sp. SIO2B9
TGGATGGATAATATGAATAACGCATAAATGCACGAATCACCTTATTTCTTAAGTCTGGCTCAAAAAAGCAGATGATAGGAACAAGCTCAGAATATTTAATAACTGTCCATGTCTTGTAAGAGTTCAAAGATATCATCCATCCAATAGGATTTATTATTGCCGATCCAAGACCACCGTAGTATTCCAACTCCATATCCATTTTACTAGACATATTTTGACTAGCCTTTATCTCTCCTTTTGATTTACCTTCCCCTTCACTTCCAGCACCGAAGAGATTTAGGCTAGATGCAAAGGAAGATTTAAAGGATGCAAATTGTTCGGAAGAAGAATCAATCTTTGATTTGACCTCACTTTCCGCACATATCTTACCCCCGAGCGTAAATTTCAATGGCACAAAGTAACCATATTCGTTTAAAAGATGATTTAATTTTACAAAGCTATAGAACTCATCATCATCTCCTAAAGCGTTTTCAACCTTACTCTTGAAGTTAGGTTTCAATTTAATATCTTCCCAGTCTACAGATAGAATCACTTTTGGTATTGTATACTCTGCAAACAGGTAGGTCTTACTTTTTGCACTTAGTTCGCTCTCTCCAGAAAATTCACCTTCTAAATCTGAATCTAGACCACCAAATAAACTGAGTTCTTGATTACCACTTGCCTCTGAAACAAATTTTCCTACTTGATGAGCTACAAATTTTGTTTTGGCATCTACTCTGAAGAATCCCTTTTTTCTGGGTATGATCCAATTAGGATGATAAGTATTTTCAGGATCATTAGGAACATAAGGCTCCCAATAAATAGCTTCCTTGAATGCTTTTGATATAACCCAATCTTCATCCTGAGACTGAATTTTGTTAACGGTAAGAGCCTTGTTTAATTGCAATCTGCCGTACAAATCTACCTTCTGATCGAAAGTTAAATCTTGAAAAAAATGTTTAATTACTCCAGGTGTAATTTGTTCAACTGATTGAGCTGCTGCCAATTGAAATTGAGTTGCTGTAGGTTGAATAACTTCTGCAAGTACTTGTTGAAGGAATTGAATAATTGCTCCTGGTAGTGCAGCTGTTGTAGGTTGAATAACTTCTGTAAGTAATTGTTGAAGGAATCCAATAATTTGCTCTGGTGTAACTTGTCCTGGTACAGATGGTTCCACCGGATTCTCAGGTTGAGATAAAGGTGCTTTATTAGTCCCATCGTCTTGTGTCATTTTAGATTTTTCTCCTTAATAATTCTGTCGATACAAATATGATGAATTTAGTTCAATTAATACTAATCATCAAATGAATTACGTCTCAAAAGTCAAATTGGCGCGTTATTGTGCAGAACTTTGCAAATCACATATATCTTCGATCTTTTCGTCTTCTTTGAGTACGTAGAAAAACATATGGATAGAGCCATTGGTACTCAAATTTAATTTGTCCCTATCCTCCACTATGTTACTGATATATTCATGTTCTCTATCACTACTTCTGACCCTGACCGGAGAAAGTCCTGGACGATATTTATACTTACCTTTTTCATAGCCATAAATAGGCCATGTGACAATATTAACCAAGTGATTTCTTAAAACATTGCTATTTATCTGGTTATCCAAGTACTGAAAATCTCTAACTCTAATAGGATCTCCTTCATATTGGTATTTATCGACTGTGACTTCTAATTTTTCCTGGCTTTCCTCATCACCTTTATTAACAGCATAGAGTCTATTGACTATGCTGTTTTCTGTTGTAAATATTTTAAAACCATATCCACAAGGACCGTTCGATCTAATAGTAAATGAAATATACGAACCTTCGTATAAGAAGACCACGTAATCAAAGTACCATGTATTTTCTCCTTCCTGGTCAAGTTTAACTAGGATAGGCTGTTTGTCTGTACCACATTCATTGGCACTTAGCTCCTCATTCAAAGAAACCTTTACTTCTAAGTCGCGATCTTCAAAGAAATCGTATTTAGTGCCTTTTAGTAATTTTTCATCACTCATTGTACCTATTCTCCTTTTTTGAATTCCTTAAACGATAACTGATACCAATTACATAAATTGGGATCTCTTGTGCGACTAAGTATTACTTCAGCTTCACTAAAATTACCACCCATGCCTGTATGAATAATTACACAAGAGTGGTCAAAATTATAGGTAAAAGCTTGTCTTTATATATATCTCAAACAGATAATATTCTTTATTTTTATAGATGTCAATATCCTACATTCCTTACTGCAAAATGTAGTATCTAGGGACACTTCAATAATTTAATAATTAATAGATAACTCTTCTATAATAGGAGAATTGTCTGTTTTTTTTCTCCATGAACGTAGAGGCTTTATAACTTAAATATTTAGGTAAAACTTTTGAATATTTATATTTATTAATCTTATAACAAAAAAGATATATAATGTTAGATAGATTTGCCTTGAGGTAGTTTTTTTTATTGTTTTTAAACTTATCTTCCTACTACTTCCATTAGTTTTAAATTTTGACTTAAATGTTATCAAAATAACTGGGTCTAAAACCATACCTTGATTGGCGAAATGTTTTTGGAGGGTTGCTCAAAATTCCTCTTACAAAAACAATTTCTAACTTCTAACTTTTGACTTTTGACTTTATTCAGGCCATTCTGCATTTAGAGTCCGAAAGTCAAATTTTGCAGCGCTAGGATGACAAGAAACACAACCCTTGATATTCACATTTTGAGGAAATTCTACTCTGGGATGAAGCGCTTTGAAATAACGAGAACTAGAAATTCTGTAAGGTATTCTTTCCTCTTGCTGTGATTTGACACGAGAAGATACTTGTAGGTAATTCCAAATAAGTTGACGAGGTGGATCTATAAGAGTAGGGAGTTGTATACCGTAATGTTGATAATCCTCTAGAATTACTTTCCAACTTTCTGTGGGAAGGACTTGAGGTGGTA
The DNA here is from genome assembly GCF_010672505.1 of Okeania sp. SIO2B9. NCBI lineage: Bacteria > Bacillati > Cyanobacteriota > Cyanophyceae > Oscillatoriales > Microcoleaceae > Okeania > Okeania sp. SIO2B9. The sequence goes on from NZ_JAAHGK010000596.1 coordinate 2,916, forward strand.
CTGGAATATGACAAGTAGTACAATTGTCTAAATATAATGACAGTCCTAATTGGTGACGTTTGGGAACCACATCAACATTACTCATTAGTTGAGGCTCAATTTGTGAAATAGTTGTTGCAGTAGAAATTTTTGCCATAACCAAACCACAACTTGCACTCCATAAAAATATCAGTAGTAAAAGTAAAAAAAGAAATGGTCGTCGTCTACCTTTATTTCTGAGATTAGATATTGGCATTAATATAATTTCTGTGCTAGTATTTCATTATTTTTTGCTACTTTAACTAGCTATCAGCCATTAGGCTAAAAAGGTAGTACATAGATAATGTTATCTAAAAGCTTGGGTTGTTCATTCCCTTTCCGTTCCGGAATGTTCCGCTTTCCACGCAAAGCTGACCGCTGTTTGCGTAGCATCCCGCAGGGAACTGCTGAGGTGTTAAACGCTTTCTAAAGAATTGGAATTGTCATACCTTCTTTTGCTACCAACCCATTGGGAAATACTGACTGGAGAGCAACTTGAATTTCATCCAATAAATTATCATGATGAGAAGGGTCATGTTGAAACATAACTATTTGTTTGACTCCTGCTTTTTTTGCTATTTCCACACCTACTTCCCAAGTAGAATGTCCCCAACCAATTTTAGGAGATTCAGGATTATAGTATTCTTCGTTTGTGTAAGTAGCATCATAAATCAGCAAATCAGCTTTACGAGCTAGATGAAGTACATTTTCATCAAAACGATCTTCATAATGTTCTGTATCTGGACAATAAACTACACTTTTACCCTGCCAACAAACTCGATATCCAATAGCAAAATTTGGATGATTTAGAGGAGCTGTTTCAATCTCAATATCATCATCAATTTTAATTACATCTCCAGTGCTAAAGTCATAAAACTTCATCTCAGAACCCATAACCTGTAAAGGAATAGGAAAGTTAGGATTTACCATTTGATCGGATAAACATTCCTTAATTGTAGTCCCGTCAGGTGCGATTGCCCCATGTATGTGAAACTTATTGACAGGCATAAATGCAGGAACAAAAAATGGAAATCCTTGAATATGGTCCCAGTGAGTATGACTAAAGAACATATATGCTTCCACTGGCATTTGCTTCATTAGGTTTAAACCCAATACTCTTAAACCTGTGCCTCCATCAAAAATCAAACGTTTTTCCCCTAAGCGCATTTCTACACAGGAGGTATTACCACCATAGCGAACTGTACTACTACCAGGGGTAGGTATACTACCTCGTACACCCCAGAATTCAACTACAAACTTAGTTTGCAAGGAGGCTGACTGAGTATCTATCTCCTCAGATTGTGATATTGGGGCTGACGGCTCTGAAGACTGCATATTTCTGTGTTTCAGACTTGCGGTTAATACGAATCTGTTAAGAATTTCTTAACTGTCAATTGAGATTATTCTAGCAAAATCAGGTACTAATAATTGCTAGTATATCTTTAAAAAGATAATTTAGTTTAGTATAGAAAGCTATACTTTAAATCTAAAAATTTTTATTGTTTAGTTTGAAAGAGGTTTTACTAAAGCCTAAGATATATCAAGACTTAACTATAACCTCTTTCAAACA
>NZ_JAAHGK010000597.1:0-4501 GCF_010672505.1 Okeania sp. SIO2B9
TGACGAATTTCAGATATTGACACAGCAACGTAATGCTAAACTTGCTGCAGTTTTGATCGAGATAATTGATGGTGAATGGAATCGAGTTAGTAGGCAACTAGATGCTCTTGATACTGATTCTAATGATGTTACTAAAGCAGCAATTTTAGTGGGACAATTTCAAATATTAGATAAATTGAGGTTAGCATTATCTGAAGGTAGCCTAAGTTCTGATTATGAAATAGAAGCTATATGGCGTTCAAAATTAATTCAGCGTGTTATAGAAGGTTTTAATTTAGACTTAGATACTCACACTCCACCTCGTCAATATAAGAGTATAGCACAACAACTGGCAGAAGCTTGTGGACTAGAAGTAATTAAAGATTAATTCTACAAATATAAATGTTATAATTTGATTAAGATTAACTAATTATTTGAACAAGTAGCCCGGTGAGTTGTAGAGGTAACAACTTCCGGGCTAAATTATAATTTTGCTTAATCGGATTTATTTATAAGAGTAAAGACAATTATGGAAACTAATACTAACAAATTTAATTCAAACATTATTCGACAGTGGGCTAATTTAATAGGAATTATTGCTGCTTTTTTTCTGAATGTATATGTTAATCTTGCTCCTCCTGGTGGCAAAACTATTGGTGAAATTTCTAACACTGTATTTCAGGATGTTTTGATTATTCCGGCTAGTTATGCTTTTGCAATTTGGGGATTAATTTATTTAGGTTTAATTAGTTTTGGAGTTTATCAAGTATTACCAGCACAAAGAGAGAATCCAATTTTACAGAGATGTGGATATTTTTTAGTGGGTGCGAGTCTGGCACAAATAGTTTGGGTATTTTTATTTCAATTTCAGTTATTTACCTTTTCAGTTTTGGCAATGTTAGGAATTTTAGGCTGTTTAATTTGCCTATATCTAAATTTAGGAATTAGTTATGAAAGAGTGCCCAAAAAAGATAAATGGTTAGTTCATTATCCGATAAGTATATATTTTGCTTGGATTAGTGTGGCAACGATTGTGAATATAGCAAGCGCCCTACATTATTTAGGCTGGAATAGTACAGGGCAAGTCGCCATAGTTTGGACAATAATCATGTTAATAATTGGAGCAATTATTGCAGGAATTATTAATATGCAAAAGCAAGATATTGCTTATCCTCTAGTATTTGTTTGGGCACTTATAGCCATTGTAATTCGTCATTTAGATATGCCAATCATTGCAGTTACTGCTGGAATTTTAGCTTTAGGATTAGTGGTTTTAGTTTGTGTAAAAGTTGCGTCAATTAGATTAAAATAGAATTAGGTTAAAAAGTATTCCAGAACGAAAATGGTATGAACAACCCCTCCTAAAATTAAACGACTTGCTCACGCGTCGGGGATATTTTACCGAATAATTAAGGTAAAAATCCTCTCCTTTATTTAAAGGAGAAACAATGAATTAATTTCCCCTACCGCGTCAATCCTATCCGTTTTCAAGCAAAGGTAATTATTAATTATTAATTGTTGAACCAAGCTTTTCCTAACGGATTACTCCGCAAACAGATACCATTATCTATGCACTACCTTTTTAAGCTAATAGCTGACAGCTAATAGCTGATAGCTGATAGCTAGTTAAATTAAGTAAAACTTGAAAAATAATATGGCAAGAGGAGAGCAAATATATACTCTTAGAGAGTTTTTAAATATAGATGGTGTTTACGAACATCATGGCATTGACTGTGGTGATGGAACAGTTATTCATTATCGTAAGGGTACAGAAACTATTGAAAGAACTTCTAAAGAATATTTTACTGATAGAAGAAAAGTTTATGTAAAACGTTACCCAGTTCGTTATATTGCTGATACAGTCATTCAAAGAGCAGAAAGTAGATTAGGAGAAAGAAAATATAATATTATTAAAAATAATTGTGAACATTTTGCTACTTGGTGCATAACTGGAGTTAGTCAAAGTCAACAGGTAAAAAACTTTATTCCTCTGCTTTATCACATTAATGTTGAGCAAATTTCAGAACCAATTAAGCAAGCAATTTTAGGAGTAAAAACTGACTTAGATACTACTGAATTAGTCAACAAAGCTTTAGCAGATATAAAAATAGCTTGGGAAAATATTCAACCAGAATATAAACAACTTAAACAGGAAATAAATACCTGGCAAAAAGTAGCAGTGGCGGCGGTCAAACAAGACCGGGAAGATTTAGCTCGTGCTGCTCTAATGCGTAAGCAAAAACATCAACAACGTGCTGATGAATTAGAAGCTAGTTTGCATAAATTGGCTACCATGACAGAAACACTTTTAAGAAGTCAAAATTTAATTACAAATAAATAATTGAAGATTTATTGAGTTTCTCTTCTTACTTATTTACTTCTTGAATCATATCTAAGTTAATTTAAAAAAAGTCATGGGAAGTTAATCTACAGTTATTAATGTCTGAAAAACAGCGCCGTATATTCCGCAAAGAATCTTTAGAACGGCTTTCTTCCCCAGAACGACTAGACCAATTAATGCAAGTAGTTACTCTCAAAGATTGGCTACCTTTAGCAACATTAGGTAGTCTAGTAATTCTGGGTTTATTATGGAGTATTTTCGGCAAAATACCTATTACTATTAGTGGAAAAGGAGTATTAATTCGCCCTCGACAAGTAATAGAATTTCAGTCAGCGATCGCTGGTAGATTACAGTCTTTAAATATACAGGATGGGCAGTGCATAAAAAAAAATTATGTACTGGCAACTATCGATCCATCTCAGCTCAAAAAACAATTAGAATTACAACAGAATAAACTAATTCAATTAGAATCTCAAGCTCAAGATACCCAACAACTACAAAATCAACGTACTCAACTCGAAATAGAAGCTTTAGTAGGAAAAAAAAACAGTTTAGAACAACGCTTGAAAGATACTCAAGCAATAACACCAATACTGCAAAATGATACTTTAAATGCCATCCGAGAACAACGTCAGAGTTTAGAAAAACGTTTGTCAGACCTAGAAACAGTAACTCCTATATTAAAAGAGAAAAAATTAGAGGCGATTGCCAAGCAACGAACTAGCTTACAACAGCGTTTACAAGATGCTAAAGCACTAACTCCCGAGTTACAAGAAAAACAACTAGCAGCACTCACCGAACAAAAAATTACCCTGGAACAAAGGTTAGAAAATACCAAGGCTTTAACCCCTATTTTGCTGAATCAAAATGAAGTAGCATTACAACAAAAACGAGAAAGTCTACTGCAACGTTTACAAGATGCACGAGAGTTAACTCCTACTTTTGAGGAGAGACTAAAAAGACGTCAGGACTTATATGAACAGGGAGCAATTTCTGAAGATACTCTACTGCAAAGCAAACAAGAATATCAACAAAATCTGCAAAATATTACAGAAATAGAAGCAGAGCTAAAGCAACTAGAAGTAGAGCGAACAGAAGCTATAGAAAAATATGCACAAAACCTCAATAATATCAAAGAAATTGAGACTGAATTAACAGAATTAAAAGTGCAGGAAGCACAAGTTAATCAACAATATTTAGACAACCTCAATACTATTAGAGAAATTGAAACCAAAATCCAAGAATTAGATTTACAAACAACCGAAACTGACGAACGATTTTTAGATAATACCAACAGAATTAATGAAATTAAAGCTGAATTACAAGGACTAAAATTACAAGAAACAGAAACAAAGCAAAAATTTTTAGAAAATCAGAATACAATAACTCAAATAAAAGCAGATTTACAAGATTTAGATACTCAGAGAAAACGTTTAGAACAAGAAAATTTAGAAGCAGTTAATACACGCAAAAATCAAATTGAAGAAGTTAAACGAGAAATTGCTCAATTAGAAAAACAAATTACTGATAATAGTAAAATTCTTAGTCCTGTAGATGGATGTATTTTGGAAATACAAACTACTCTCGGACAATTTGTAAATCCAGGTACGACTTTGGGTAAAATTAATATCAAAGGAAAATCAGGAGAATTACAAGCAGTCAGTTATTTTGCTGTTTCAGATGGCAAACGCATCACACCAGAAATGGAAATTTTAATCACTCCTGATACTGTAAAACGGGAAAGGTTTGGTGGAATTATCGGCAAAATTATTTCTGTATCTGATTTTCCTGTAACAAAAGAAGGTGCAAACTTCGTAGTAGGAAATCCTGAAATAGTAGAAAATATTATCGGCGAAAGTGGGGGGAAAATTGAAGCGATCGCTCAACTAAAATTAGACCCCAATACCTTTAGTAGTTATCAATGGTCTTCTTCAAAAGGACCCCAACAAAAATTAACTGCTGGTACAACTACAACAACGCGAGTACGAGTAGAAGAAAGAGCGCCTATTACTTTTGTTTTACCAATTTTAAGGGAGTGGAGTGGGATTTGATTTTCAACTTGATTTTCAGCTAGCGGTTACTAATATCAAGAATTGACTAAGATTCACTAAGTTCTAGTATGTCTTAAAAATTTCTGTTAACTACTTTCTGTGGTCAAAACTGCCAGCAAAGTATTTGCGC
>NZ_JAAHGK010000598.1:0-4495 GCF_010672505.1 Okeania sp. SIO2B9
ACTTAAGCCAACTGTGTAGGGGCACTTTGACTTGTCCCCAAAGAGTATATCTTTGGTCAGCTAAGAAGAAACGGAGCAACACGGATTTATCCTGTTGCGTAGTATCTGCTTAGAATCCCCGTGACTTGAGTCTGGGGAGCAGTCAAAGTTAAATATACTAATGGTATTGAACAAAGTTTTGAGTTTTTTCCAGAATTAGAAAAAAATATGCCTAACTTGGCCAGTTATCTGCAAAAAGTCATGAGTTCCAGAGAATTGATAATTGAGTTGGAAGATTGACTCTTATACCGTTTCACGGAAGTCAAAAGCGAGTGCGAAATTCTGAGGCACCCTCAGGATGTAAGACGCACTCAAGACAGTCAAAAATCAAAAGTTAAAAGTTAAATTTTATAGACTCCAAACTTTGATGCCACAGTAATTTCAGGAAATTATTTCAGATATTGGGTTTGAAACTATTTGTGACATCTTTAAAGTGAATTGATATTAGTCATAGAGATCACCCCCACCCCCTAAATTGCCAGATATTACTTTGAGAAATGGGCGTTTACTCGATAATTGAATACTAATATTTTGACCATTATGACAACCGCAATGTAGCAGTTAGTTTTTTTTGAATAAAAGGTATATATCTATTATATATTGTATATATTGGAATTTGTATATACAAATATTGCTCTGGTTAATTGGACTAGAAAACCAATCTATGGACATTCAAACAGAAATGCGACAGGGATGGATAAAAACCTTAGCTAAATCTAATTTGAAGCAGTTAGAGACAAAAGTTGCAGAGATAGGCAAATTGCCTGCATACAACTTTATAAGGCCACCAGAAATAGGTCTGACAATGGTACGAGGCCGCGCTGGTGGAACGGGACAAATATTTAATCTAGGGGAAATAACTATTACTCGTTGTGCAGTCAAGATAGAGGATGTTATGGGTTTTGGTTATGTGGCAGGGCGATCGCATCGTCATGCTGAACTTGCTGCTTTGTGCGATGGTTTAATGCAACTGCCTGAATGGCATGATGTTGTAAAGTCTGTCGTTCTTGAATTTATTGAAGCAGAAGTTAATCACCAAAAGGAAATTGAACAACTACAAACAGAAGCTACGAAAGTTAATTTTTTTACTATTGCCAGAGGGGATTAATCAATTTTTGTGTGAGGTGTATTATTAGTGTTATAGCAATTCCCAAGAAGCGTGAGGTACAAAATTCGTTGGCGTTGCTTAAATGTAATGATAATTAGACATCTACTCCACCCATAGGGAGTAGGGAGTAGGCAGCTTTGCTATAGGGGTAAAGAATTGATAATTCCTTTGGGATATAGATATTGATTTTTGATTCTTGGAGATGTCTATTAGCTGAAGGTAAAATTGAAAAACTGATGTTTTGCGCCCAAAGTTAATCTCAAAATTATTACCACTCAGCAACGCCAATTCGTTAGTTTTAGGAAACAGCGGTGCGACCCCGCGTCGGCGACAGACACAAGCGGTCAGACCCCGCGACGATGCCAGTCGCAAGGGAATGCCGACCAAGAGAGGGAATGCTGACCAAGAGAGGGAACGCGCACCAAGAGAGGGAAAAGGGAACAGGGAATAGAAGAACAATAAAGATAAGTGTACCTCATTAGGCTGATAAACGCTATATTTCTAATAATAAATCAATCAACTAATTGTCACAGGTACTTGTTAGCTTCAAAGCTTTTTTTATGATTACTAAACTACCAGGATTGCCTGATATTGTACATAATTCTCAAAGAACTTTTACCCATCTACTAAATGCCTTATCTTATCCAGGAAAGCAGCAAAAAATAGATGCTAAATTAACACCACCATCTGACTTGAATATAGCTTGTGCTGCTGCCTGTTTGACAATGTTAGATTTGGAAACAAAAGTATGGTTAAGTTCAGATTTTCATCAAGATGTAAAAGCTTGGTTATTGTTTCACACAGGTTGTCATTTTACCGAAAATTCTCAAATTGCTGACTTTGCTGTAATAAAGAATATTCAAACTATTCCCAAGCTATCAAACTTTCATCATGGTACGGCAGAAGAACCAGAAAATTCAACTACTTTATTTGTGCAAGGATCGAATTTAGAATCTGGCGATAAAGTTATATTGAAAGGACCGGGAATTTTAGAAGAAATAGCAATTTCAATTCCGAAATTACCGGAATTTTTCTGGTCAGAATGGGAAGTTAACTTTAATAATTATCCTTTAGGAGTAGATATATTTTTCTTTGCTCAAAATACAGTTATTGGTTTACCAAGAACAACTAAAAGTAGATTAGTAAAAACGTAAGTATTTCCTGCGAAATGCTGCTTAATTAATTGATAATTTATAATGGATAATTGATAATTACCTCTGGTTAAAACCGTTACGGAATTGAATATAAGGAAATATTATTTCTTTTCTCTTGATCGATTGGAGGACAGCGAGGAGACCCGTTCTTGCAGACCCGCTCCGAAGATCGCCATCCCACCCTTCGGGAAGCTACGCTAACGACCGCTTTTTCCCCTTAAAAGGGGAGGCTTTAAACCAGAATTATTTAATAATTAATAATTAATAATTAATAATTAATTCTTCGGTAAACAGCTATTAGGAGTTAGCTCTGATATAGCAATTCCCAAAAAGAGTGAGGTACAAAACTCTAGGCTTTAGGCAACAGGCAATAGGCAATAGTGAAGTCAAGATAAAAGTATACCTCAAGCTTACTGAGAAACGCTATATATTTAACGAATTAAGCAAGCATTCGCTTAAGTTCTACTACATTTTTAACTAGAAAATTGAAGCACAAGAACTACGAGCTTTAATTGTCAATTAAAGGTAATGAAGCTGATAGCTGAAGTCCTGAATGCTGACCGCTGAATGCTTATAAAAAAACTGCAAACTAAGAGAAAAATTTGGTAAAATTTAAGTTACTAACTGTCAATTCCAGCGCAACAAGACTCTCTCCTTAAAGACAGTATTTAAATGAAAATAGACTTTAAGGGCAAGGGAGGCAACTGTTGTAGTAAGACAATTAATAAAGCTTTTTACGATCAAAGCTTTTATCGTAAACTAAAAGTAATAGCTGATGGCTGACAGCTGAATGCTTACAAAAATTGAGGTAAAAAAACATGGCTTATGTAGCTGTAAAAGGTGGAGAAGAAGCAATCAAAAATGCTGAAGCACTATTGCAAGCTTTACGGCGGGGAGACCCCAATATTTCTGAACTAAGTTTAGAGCAAATTAAACAACAACTTACCCTCGCAGTTGATAGAGTTATGTGCGAAGGTGCCCTATATGATCGAGACCTAGCTGCTTTAGCAATTAAACAATCATGGGGGGATTTAGTTGAAGCAATATTTTTATTAAGAGCATATCGAACTACTTTACCAAGACTTTATTATAGTCAACCATTGGATACTATCAAAATGAAGATTCGACGGCGAATTTCTGCAATATTTAAAGATATTCCCGGAGGTCAATATTTAGGACCAACTTTTGATTATATTCATCGACTATTAGACTTTAAATTAGCTGCGGAAGGAAATAACTATACTGCTCCTCAAAGCCAAAATTTAAACTTAGATGAAAACTTTCCTAGAGTAATGAATATTTTAGAGAAAGAAGGATTAGTTTATGAGGAAAAAATAGAGGATGATAAACAACCTTATGACTTAACAAGAAAACCTCTAAAATTACCCGCAGAGAGAGACGCGAGATTACAAAATTTAGCTCGTGCAGATGAGGGTTTTTTACTTAGTTTAGGGTATTCAACTCAGAGGGGTTATGGTCGTACCCATCCCTTCGCCGGAGAAATAAAAATGGGAGAAGTAGAAGTTGTTATTTGTCCAGAAGAATTGGGTTTTGAAATAGCGATCGCTGAGATTACTATTACTGAAGCTGAAAATGTAAATATGTTTACAGGTAGTAAGGAAGCAGCACCACAACTTACCCGTGGTTACGGTTTAACTTTTGGCTATAACGAACGAAAAGCAATGTCAATGGCGTTAGTGGACCGTGCTATGCAAGCTAAAGAATTGGGGGAGGAAATACAAGGACCTGCTCAAGACCCGGAGTTTGTTTTGTATCACTCAGATAATGTTCAAGCTCAAGGGTTTGTACAGCATTCAAAATTACCTCACTATATTGATTTTCAAGCAGAAATAAATTTAATTAGAAAGCTGCGGAAGGAACACATTTAATAATGAATAATGAATAATTAACAATGAATAATTAACAATTAATTGCTGAGGCAAAATTAATTACCTAATTTGACTCCCTAGTATTAATTAGTTGATAATTTAAGTGTCGTCTAAGTTAAGAATTCTTTTTTCACTCTTGGTATTAGGTGGTAGGTAGTCAACAATGAATAATGAATAATGATTGAAGAAGGAGACAGGAGACAGGAGACAGGAGACAGGAGGAAAATTACATGGGGATTCTAACCCCAAGTAATTTTGAACACCGTGTAGACGGTGGGGTATTAAACCCACAAAGAAAATGATAA
>NZ_JAAHGK010000599.1:0-4485 GCF_010672505.1 Okeania sp. SIO2B9
TTAAGTTAGCTGATTTTGCTAACTTATCAATGATATAAAAAAATCAAAATATTAGAGAAACTACTACTAGGAAAGCCTTTAAGTTTCTCTGTAAAACATCACTTCCCATTGATAGTAATTCTGTTAAACTAAGTTTTTCATTTTTAATTTTAGAGGGATTATTCATAATATAGTATTTATAAATAGCAAACTCAAATATACCAAAGTCTTTGAGAATTGATATTAGCGATCGCTCTTAATTATGTAACTAATTTTAGAAGTGGTAATTTCTCTAAATTGACTGAATTAAATTTTTATGGTAGACGGCGATCAATACAACTTGCCAGCAATACATTATCCCCTCAATGATGGAGAACTTAATTTAGTATTGTCTAAATTTTTACAAGGTAACTAGATGACTATAACTGTGATGAACTATAATCTGAAGATATTTTTAGTTAAATTTTGGCCAAAATATAAACAAAAGGCCCTATGTGAGGAGAAAAATTTATAGATATGAACATTCTGGGAATTTCAGCTTATTACCACGACAGTGCCGCCGCCCTTGTATGTGATGGAAAAATTATCGCTGCTGCTCAAGAAGAAAGATTTTCTCGTAAAAAACACGATGCCAGATTTCCGAAAAATGCTATTTCTTATTGTCTGAAAGAAGCGAATATCGAATTACTCGATCTAGATCAAATCGTTTTCTATGACAAACCTTTAATTAAATTCGAGCGACTTCTGGAAACTTACCTCAGTTATGCTCCTAAAGGTTTTCGCTCTTTTCTGATGGCAATGCCAATTTGGTTAAAAGAAAAATTATATTTGAAAACTGTATTAAGAAAAGAATTAGCTACATTAGGGCAGTGTAAAGCATCCCATCTTCCCAAACTCATGTTTACCGAACATCATCAAGCTCATGCTGCTTCGGCATTTTTCCCTAGTCCGTTCGATCGCGCTGCGGTAATGTGTCTGGATGGAGTCGGTGAATGGGCGACTACTTCGGTTTGGTTGGGAGAAGGAAATAAACTTACTCCCCAGTGGGAAATAGATTTTCCGCACTCTTTGGGTTTGCTCTACTCAGCTTTTACTTATTACACTGGTTTCAAAGTTAACTCTGGGGAATACAAACTTATGGGTTTAGCTCCCTACGGAGAACCTAATTATGTGGATTTGATTTTAAATAACCTGATAGATTTAAAAGCTGATGGTACTTTCCGGTTGAATATGGAATATTTCAACTACACAACTGGGTTGACCATGACTAATCAGAAATTTGACAAATTATTTGGCGGTTCTCCTCGGAAAGCAGAAACAAAAATTAGTCAACGAGAAATGGATATTGCTGCTTCTATTCAGAGAGTGACTGAGGAAGTGGTGTTGCGTCTGAGTCGAACCGTGCAAAAAGAACTGAATGCTGACTACCTTTGTTTGGCAGGGGGGGTAGCTCTGAATTGTGTGGCGAATGGCAAGATTTTACGGGAAGGAATTTTTAAAGATATTTGGATTCAACCTGCTGCGGGAGATGCTGGTGGAGCGTTAGGTGCTGCTTTAGCTATTTGGTACGAATACCACGACCAACCACGGGTAATAGAAAAGGCGATCGAGAATATTCCAGAGAAGGAATTAATTTCTGTGGAGTCTGGAAATTCTGCCGTTTCTGTGGCAAAACCTCCTGTTTGTCGCGCTCCGAATGATATGATGCAGGGTGCTTATCTCGGACCGAAGTTTACAGATGAGGAAATTAGGGAATATCTGGATGCTATTCAGGCGAAATATGAATATTTGCCAGATTCGGAGTTAATGCCACGGCTAGCAGAAATTTTAGATAACGGTAATGTTGTCGGATGGTTTCAAGGTCGGATGGAATTCGGACCCCGTGCTTTGGGAGGACGCTCTATTATTGGCGACCCCCGGAATCAAAAAATGCAGTCGGTAATGAATTTGAAGATTAAGTATCGGGAGTCTTTCCGACCTTTTGCTCCTTCAGTTTTGGCGGAACGAGTTTCCGATTATTTTGACATTGAACATTCTAGTCCTTATATGTTGTTGGTAGCTCCGGTGCAGGAGAATTTGTTAATTCCTATGACAGAGGAGCAAAAGCAGTTGTTTGGAATTGAAAAGTTGAATGTACCGCGTTCTGAAATTCCGGCAATTACTCATGTTGATTATTCGGCAAGAATTCAAACTATTCATCAAGAGACTAATCCTCGTTATTACGATTTGATTCGGCATTTTGAGAAGTTGACGGGATGTGGGGTAATCGTGAATACTTCTTTTAATGTAAGAGGTGAGCCTATTGTTTGTACGCCCGAAGATGCTTATCGGTGTTTTATGCGGACAGAGATGGATTATTTGGTGGTGGAGAATTTTTTGATGGCGAAGACTCAGCAGATTCCTTGGCAAAAGGATGAGTCTTGGAAAGAGGAGTTTGAGTTGGATTAGAACTGAATCAAAATTTAAAAGTTAAAATTAGCTTGTTATGAGTGGATTCGTTAATATTGCCGCTCAAACAAAGTTAAATTTTTAACTTTAGCCAAAACGCTAGATAAGCAGTATACTCTTTTAGAGTACATTCTTTTCAAGAACTCTTTTGAGTTAGATAGTTGTCTAATTATATCCACTCTAGAACAAGAAAGTGAAATCTAGGAGGCCAAATGAAAGCAAGCTTATCTTTAAGATGTGCAATCTTGACAAGTATCACAATTCCCCTTATGGCAGCTAAACCAGCGGGTGCAATGTCTTTCACAAATCTTAGCCAATTTAACTCATCTGTGAGTTCTCCAATAGATATCTTATTTACAGAGACTCTCGATTTTACTTTTGCTACAGGTGCAACGTTTTCAGGTGTTCAAGCCGGAACGTTTAACCCTGAACCATTTCAACAAGTCTATGCAAACCTGGGTGTAGTTTTTGCAGAAGGAGCTGCTGGATTGGGTGTTCCTTTTGGTAACGACAACAAGCCTGGTACTCAACTAGGTGGAACTGATGCTGTACTTGTTGGCAATTTTGGATTTGATTCGCCAGCATTGGGAGCTTTTTTTGTTGATCCACAAACACCTAATGGCTTCGTTAGTCCATCTCAAGCTTTTGCAGTGGGTGGTGAGGTTATAACTCCTGGTAATGTGACGTTTAGTGTTTTTGATATTAATGGAAACTTGATTCAATCAGTAACTCGGAACGGTAGTGGTTTCCTTGGAATTACTTCATCAACCCCAATTGCTGCTGCTACATTTGAATATGATGATCGCAATTCAAGTAGTTTGGATATTTTTATTTTCCAAATTGAACCTGAAGATGTCCCTGAACCTAGTTTCGTTTTCGCCTGTGTGGGTCTTAGTTTTGTGTTTATTCGTCGCAAACGCATGAAGTAGTTTTAAGTTTGACCAGTAAGCAGTCGTCTTGTGTCAGTAAGGTGCGTTAATGAAATGTAATGCACCATCTTTATGAGGACTTACGCAGTACCGCCACATATAGTGTATTATTTGGTCATTATTGCTGATATAGCCACTATAATTAGTGCCATTCCGTAAGTCCTGTTTATTTTAATTTTTGTGTGTTAAGCTGATGCTTTTTCCTCAAGAATGCTTTGCATATTCTAAAAATGAAAATGTATAACCCACCACACCCAGGCAAAGTACTCAAAGAACTCTGTTGCTTGCTAGAGCTGAAAAATATAGTCTATCCAAGACTTATATCTACAAAATGTTTATGTTTTTACGCCATTAATCTGTGTTATTATTACAAATGTCTGCTAAGACCAGAGGATTTTAGCAACGATTATGGAGTGTTTTGCACTCGACTTTTCATAAGGATGAAAACCCCAGAGGGAGTCCTAAACTCAATGTGTTTGAGCGGAACATTAACCTTCGCATGCCAGTAGACTTATGGACAGGTGAGTCGGAAAATCGCTTAACCTCACCGATGAAGAGCGTGTCTAGGATTGTCTAGATTTTTAGAAGGTGTAGCAAATATTATTGACAACCTTAGACAAGCTTTGCTAATCTTAAGTAAAGTGATTCAATGTAAGTAATGGCAAAATCTCACGGTTCCTTAACAGGGATAGAAGCAAAAATTGAATATCATCCTGTTTTTGAGGAACTGGGAGAATTGTATGAATCCTGGCAACGGTCTGCTGTCAACTGGATGCAAACTGAGAACTTGTCAGATTCTGTTGTAGAAAAGCGTCTAATGAAGCGGTTTAACATCCAATGGGCATGGGCTGATTCAATTGCTACTGAAGCAACTCAATGCCTAAGCCAATTAAAAACAGCTAAGAACAACAATATCACTAAATTAGAGTTACAAATTAAAGCTAAAACAACTGCTGCAAAAAAACTCATCACTAAACTAGAAAAAACATTAAAATTAGCAAAAAAAAAAGGTTTTCCGCATCTACAAGCCCGAAATAAATTTTTTCATCAATTGCTAGGTTTAAAGAGTAAAATTCAGAAAATAGCTAGTCTGAAACGAAAATTAAAGAAGTTAAAAAACACAGAACGT
>NZ_JAAHGK010000006.1:0-18257 GCF_010672505.1 Okeania sp. SIO2B9
CTACCATTTATGCAGCGAGCAATTATAGGGGGTATTCTATTAGGAATTTTAGGAGGAATTATTGGTGGTTTCGTGATTTTGCGCCAATTATCTTTATTTGGAAATGTCTTGGGCCATACGGCTTTTTTAGCTGTAGTATTAGCTGCTTTATTACAGTTACCACTTACGATCGCTTTAACTGTTTTTTTGGTATTCTTTGGATTAGGAATAAATTATTTAATTGAAAAAACTAATTTAGGTGGAGATACAATTTTAAGTATTGTAATTGCGGGTTCGGTTGCATTGGGTACTATTGGGTTTAATTTTATACCTGGGTATCGAGGAAATTTATTATCTATATTATTTGGTGATATTTTAGCAATTAGTAATCTAGATTTACTTTTTTTAGTTATTTTGTTAGTCGTAACATTGGGTTGGTTAGGATTGACTTTACAACAACAAATATTATTAACTTTAAATTCGGATTTAGCACAAATTCAGGGGATACCAGTACAAAGATATAAATACATATTTATAATTATTTTATCCTTGGCGATCGCTCTGACTATGAGAGCAGTTGGTATTCTATTGGTGGATGCTTTTTTGGTAATTCCAGCAGCAACAGCTAAGTTGATTTGTCATCAATTTGTACCATTTTTAGGAGTTTCTGCGACAATTGGTGCCATGAGTGGGGTGTTAGGAATGATAGTATCTGGTAGTTTTAATTTACCTTCTGGTCCTAGTATTGTTTTAGTACAGTTAGTAACATTTTTGATAGTAGTATTTTCCGGTCGAGGAAAGTTTTGAATTTATAGCAGAAGGAAGAAGGAAGAAGGAAGAAGGAAGAAGGAAGAAGGAAGAAGGAAGAAGGAAGAAGGAAGAAGGAAGAAGGAAGAAGGAAGAAGGAAAAATCTTTGGTTGTCTGAGTTTTAATCTTTTGATATATCCTAACCTTTCCTTAGACTGCTATAAAATTGGAGAAAACTTAGAGGTTTTGCTACCTTAGCAGAGTCTAGCAGAACCTATATCGCCACTTTCATGCAATAAACTAAGTGCCTATTCCAAATCTGATTGCAAAGGAAACTTACCGAATAATTAAGGTAAAAAGCCTCTGCTTTAAAGGAGAAAAAAGCAGTCGTTAGCGGAGCTTCCCGAAGGGTGGGATGGCGCCATTCGGAGCGGGTCTGCAAGAACGGGTTTCCTCGCCATATCCAATCGACCAAGAGAAGAAAAAAATTTCCTTTTAGTAAATCCTCTCCTTGAAAAGAAGAGGTAATTGTTAATTATTAATTATTAATTATTAATTATTAATTATTGAACCCCCAATCTAGTTGCTTGCAAATAAATCCGCTTCAAAGTATTAATATCCCTAGCTGAAATAGGAGGAGGTTCTGCCACCTGAGAATAATACATAACATCAGTTTTCTCAGAACTATGACCCCAAATCCCCAAAGCATGACCAAACTCGTGACGAACAGCAGCAGGAAGATATTTACCTACTTGCATCGGACTCAACCAAATTACAAAACTCTGAGATAAAGTTCCGTTCTCATCTTCATGTAGCTGATAGCGAGTCTCCGCAGAACGCGCTCTTAAATTTCCGGGGGTTAAAGGAGGTCGTTTGTTAAAAATTTTGATATCGGCAATTTCTGGGTTATCTACTATTTGCAAGGGTAAATAAGTATTCCATTCCCAGATAGCATCTATTACAATATTAGCCCATTGACGAGAGCGAGATATGTTTTGCAAGGAGTCAGGAGTTGATTTAACTGAGCTAGAAAATAGGTTATTTTCTGATTTCTTACTGTTTTGAGAAGATTCGACATAAACTTTAATAGGAAACTGCGACCAAATTAAATAACCTACATCCTGAACTTCAATGCGATCGAAATAATCACCGCTATTACTGGTGTCTTTCCATTGTGCCAAAGTTGGTGGTAAGAGGTGAGTTTTTAGAGTAGGTAAATCTTGGGCATTAACCTCTACATTAGGATTTGAAATCAAAAAATAGAAGGCTAGCATCCAAACAGCAAAACCTAGAAAAAATAAGCGCAAATAAACCGATACTATTCTGTTAACAAACATTTTAAGAAAGTGATAGGTTATGAACAAAGGTAATTGGTGGACTAAAGCCTAACTACGAGGGTAATTATAACCATTCAACCTAACTCTTTTCCCTTCTGACAACTAACAACTGATAACTGATAACTGATAACTGATAACTGAATTAGGCACGTTTTAGTTCCTCTGCTAATTCACCTTCAGTAAGTTGAAAAGTATCTACACCATAATCAGCTAATTTTGTCAAAAATAAGACTTTGGGAATACCTGCTAAATTTGCAGCAGCACCGGAAGAAAGACGACCTAATTCATAAAGTTTAATCGCAGAAATTAGTTTCATTTCTTGACTAAGTTTTTCAGGGGTTAATTTTAAAGCTAAGGCTGTTTATTCTGGTATATTAATAGTTAGTTGATACATAGGTATAATTTATTTTTTGTTCAAATATTAATCTAGAAATGATTATGACATAAAATAATCAACTTTAGTATTTTAATTCTCTAGCTTTAGTTGGAGAAACTAATAGCTGATAACTGATAACTGATAACTGAAATCACCGCCACCACCGAGAAACGTCTTGAATAGCAATGACTATATTTTTTATTGCTTCTTCACCTCCTAAAGAAAAGATGACGGTAGTTAATGCTGTTATGTCTGAGAGTAAGTCGGGGCGAGTGCGAAGGGATAGGGTGTGAAGGGTATTTTGCCAGAGGGTATAAAGTTGAGTTTTTTGCATTTATGAGAGTTTATTAGCCAAAGCACTGAGAACTTTGGGGCGATGGTACTCATCCTGAATCTGTCGAGCAGTAGCCAGTGCTTCTGGCAATATTTCTGGGAATTTATCACCTAAAGCACTGAGCATTGGGGCGCGATATCCCTCAGACTGAATTTGTCGAACGGCAGCGAGTGCTTCTGGTAATAATTCGGGAAATTTATCAGCCAAAGCTCTGAAAACTTCGGCGCGAGATATCTCAAAGTGAATTTGTCGAGCAGCAGCGAGTGCTTCTGGTAATAATTCGGGCGTCAATTTACCAGCTAAAGCTACGAGAAGTGGGGCGCGATCATACTCAGACTGAAGTTTTCTAGCAGTAGCCAGTATTTCTGGTAATAATTCTGGTAATTTACCAGCTAAAGAACTGAGAACTTCGGCGCGATATTTCTCAGACTGAATCTGTTGAGCTGCAGTCATAGCTTCTGGTAATAATTCGGGCGTCAACTTATCAGCCAAAGCACTGAGAAGTTGGGTGCGACATTTCTCGTCCTGAATCTGTTGAGCCACAGTTAGAGCTTCTGGTAATATTTCTGGGAATTTACCAGCCAAAACACCGATAAATTTGGCACGATGTACCTCAGACTGAATCTGTCGAGCCGCAGCCAGAGCTTCTGGTAATATTTCTGGGAATTTATCAGCCAAAGCACTGAGAACTTCGGCACGATGTACCTCATTCGGAATCTGTTGAGCAGCAGTGAGAGCTTCTGGTAATATTTCTGGGAATTTATCAGCCAAAGCACTGAGAACTTCGGCGCGATATCTCTCATACTCAATCTTTCGAGCCACAGCCAGAGCTTCTGGTAATATTTCTGGTGTCAATTTATCAGCCAAAACACCGATAACTTTGACACGATATTTCTCATACTCAATCTTTCGAGCCACAGCCAGAGCTTCTGGTAATATTTCTGGGAATTTATCAGACAAAGCACTGAGAACTTCGGCACGATATTTCTCATACTCAATCTTTCGAGCCACAGCCAGAGCTTCTGGTAATATTTCTGGTAATATTTCTGGGAATTTATCAGCCAAAGCACTGAGAACTTCGGCGCGATATATCTTATCCCGAATCTGTCGAGCAGTAGCAAGAGCTTCTCGTAATAATTCGGGAAATTTATCAACCAAAGCTCTGAAAACTTGGGCGCGATCTCCCTCATACTCAATCTTTCGAGTTATATCCAGTGCTTCTGGTAATAATTCTGGTGTCAATTTATTAGCCAAAGATCTGAGAGCTGAGACGTGAAATCTATCATCCCGAATCTGTCGAGTTATATCCAGTGCTTCTGGTAATAATTCTGGTGTCAATTTATCAGCCAAAGCATTGAGAACTCCGGCGCGAGATATTTCATCTGAAATCTGTCGAGTTGCAGCCAGTGCTTCTGGTAATATTTCTGGTAATTTATCAGCTAAAGCACTAAGAACTTCGGCGCGGGGTATCTCATCTGAAATCTGTCGAGCAGTAGCCAGTGCTTCTGGTAATATTTCTGGTAATTTATCAGCCAAAGCACTGAGAACTTCAGCGCGATATCCAGACTGAATCTGTTGAGCAGCAGCCAGTGCTTCTGGTAATAATTCTGGTGTCAATTTATCAGCTAAAGCACTGAGAACTCTGGCGCGATATCTCTCAGACTGAATCTGTTGAGCAGCAGCCAATGCCTCTGGTAATAATTCCGGTAATTTATCAGCTAAAGCACTGAGAACTTCGGCGCGATATCCCTCAGACTGAATCTGTTGAGCAGCAGCCAGTGCTTCTGGTAATAATTCCGGTAATTTATCAACTAAAGAACAGAGAACTTCGGCGCGATATACCTCATTCTGAATCTGTCGAGTTGTAGCCAGAGCTTCTGAAAGAGCTAGTTTTTTTAAGTTGTCTGGCAAATAATCAACTAATTTTTTGATAGAGTCTCCTTTATCCCTTGGCTCAGGCTTTTGTAATACGTAGGCTAACCCTTGCTCTGGAGTCCAGAAATTATGTTTAACCAAAGCCACCAACAAATTTCCTGGTAAATTTGCTGCCAGACTATTAATAGAAGCAGTTATCAAAGCATAACGACACTGCCAACCAACAACTTGAGGCAACCTACCTTCATCCCAGTCAATCTCCGCTAACTCCCAAGCACGAGCCACATCAGTAATAAAAATCCCCATTTGCCCTAAACGTTCGCACGTTTCATACCAACCATTAGCCCCACTTTGCGACTCCTCTGCCAATAACCCATGAATCTCCTCTATCTTCCCTGCCTTTTCCAAATGCCAGACTAGATGCTGATGAATATAACCATCATTAGGTAAAGTATGCCAAAGATGATTATCCGTTAACTTCCTATATTTCTTCAAAAATATTTTGTGAGCCTTAGCTAGACGAATACCCAACCCCGGCAAATCACCTTCTTCTGTTGGATGTAATGGTGCAGTCAACAAATTCCGAGCCAGATCGTGAAACAAATCATGTAAACGATAAGTAGGCTTACCATCTGCCAAAGCCACACCATCCAACAACAACGCCTTCCTCCGCAAATCCTTCAACTTATCCCTCGCATCCCTCTCATCATTCATACCCCAGAGGACAGCCGCCATCCCTGGAGTAATATTCACATCATCCGGCAATATTCCCAACCAAATAAAATCTTCCCGCCTTTTGTGTTTCAGTTGCTTGATACTCAAATTCAAGGAAGCAGTCAAACTCAACTTTTTTAAACTAGCCTCATCAACAACATCCTCTGGACCTAGTATATCCAACGTTTTTAACCGAGCAATTTCCCCTTGAATATCAACTAACAGCTCTCCCCAAGACATACCATCTGCAACTTGAGCCGCTGCCAACTCCAAAGCTAAAGGCAAATATCCCAGTTCCTTAACCAAAGCCTCCGCCTGTTTTGCTTCCTCTCCCCTAATTTCACGCCCTAACCTTTGACTGAGAAGTTGCATTGACTGGGATAAAGTCATCACATCCAGATTGTAAATTTCAGCATCTAAAACATCAGCGATCGCTTTTTCCCTAGTAGTCACCAAAACCTGACAGCGCGGACCTCCCAAATTAAATATTTGGGCATGGTCTGGACTCCAAGCATCATCCACCACTAATAGCACAGCTTTGTCAAAAAGTAAAGTCCGCAAATGATTAGCAGTCGCCTCCACACTTGTAGGTTTGAAATTATAGTCACCCAACGCCTGCACCCAAACACTCAGCATGGGCAAAATATTAGGCTCTTGACCCAAAGTTACCCAGAGAATACCATCAGCAAAACGAGATTGTACCTCCTCATCATAAGCTAAAGCCGTTGCCAAAGTAGATTTACCCACAGCACCCAAACCGTGGATAGCAGTCACCACAATAGCTTGGGTATCCGGTGAATTTGTCAGTAGGTTAGCCTTTAAATTGTCGCTGTATTCCGGGCGATCTACATAGTATCTGGGGAGGGGTGGCGCCTGGAATACATTGATTCTAACTTTTCTCGTATCAGTGGAGGCACCAAATATTTTTCCACAAACTTTTTTACGGAAAGATAAACCAAATCATTTTTTCCAGGTTTAGCAATAGAATTGTGGTCTGCTGGAATAGCAATAGGTTTAACATCCTTAATTCCTGGGTTAGCACTATCCTCATCCACAACCAAAACCCCACTCATGGGTTGAGTTTCATAGAGGACATGAGTTTTAATTTCCAAATTATCAACATTTTGTCGATACCATTCGTTAAGTTGCCGTAACTGAGGCGAATGCGCTTTTAATTCCTGAACATTCACCGTCGCTCTCGTTAAAAGATTAATATTATCAATTAAATTAGCCAAGTTTGAGCCTTGATGGGGAGTGGATAAAAATACAATCCCTTGAGTCTGTTTGATAATAGCTTTTTTAGCATCAAAATTTTGAGCTGTACGAATTAAATCTTTAACAACCAACCCACCCATACTGTGAGTCACAAATATCAGGGGGCGATCGCCTATATCATTAACGTCAAGATATTCCAGTAAATTACTTGCTAGGTCAAAACGGGGCATTCCCTGACCAACATATCCAAAGCGAGGCGTATCATATCCAAAAGTCCAGACATTTGCTTGTAATTCCTCCCCCAACCAAAACGGCCAAAAGTCCAAATCTTGATTATCTCTTTTGCTTTGAGGATGCCATGTACCCCAGGGGTGGCCAGCCAAACCATGAACAAAAACAATATCACCTCTGGGATGAGAATTTTCACACTTAAATACTGGTGATAAACCAAGCATATTCTCCTCTGTTATATTATTTTCAGTTAGGGGAGAGGAACGGGCAAGATGCCCATTCCACAAGATTACAAGACTACAAGATTACAAGACTACAAAACTATTAAAATCATCCCGCATTTATGCAATGCCATCTTTTCAATTTTGCTTTAATAGCTCTCAGTCATTTAACCTTCAGAAATAGTTTCAGCTTCAGTAATAGCTCTCAGTCATTTAACTTTCAGAAACAGTTTCAGTTTCAGTTTCTGTCTCCTGAGACTGGTCCATCACTGCTAACGTTTTCTCCCGGTCTAACTTCAAGACTAAAACACCCAAAGGAGGCAGACATAAGTCCAATGACTGTGGGTGGTTATGGAAGTACCACTCATCAGTCCACTTACCACCTAAATTACCCATGTTACTACCACCATAATTACCAGCGTCACTATTAAATATTTCAGTATAGAATCCTGGTTCAGGTACACCGATACGATAATGACTATGGGGTTGAGGAGTAAAATTACAAACCGCTACCACAAACTCTTTCCCATCTTTAGCGCGACGAATAAACGACACCACACTATGATTATTATCACTACAATCTATCCACTGGAAACCTTCCTCAGTACAATCTTGTTCATACAAAGCAGGTTCAGAACGATAGAGCTGATTCACATCCCGGAAAAATCGCTTCATTCCTTGGTGAGCATCAAATTGGAGCAAATGCCATTCTAAATCGCCCCAAACATCCCATTCACCCCACTGAGGAAACTCCATCCCCATAAACATAGTTTTCTTACCAGGGTGAGTAAACATATATGCAAACAACGCCCGGACATTAGCAAACTTCTGCCAATCATCCCCTGGCATTTTACCCAACATATTACTCTTGCAATGTACCACCTCATCGTGAGACAGAGCTAACATATAGTTCTCACTGTGGTGATACCAAATACTGAAAGTAACATTATTCTGGTGGAACTGTCGGAACCAAGGGTCCATTTCAAAATAGTCCA
Source organism: Okeania sp. SIO2B9 (assembly GCF_010672505.1). NCBI lineage: Bacteria > Bacillati > Cyanobacteriota > Cyanophyceae > Oscillatoriales > Microcoleaceae > Okeania > Okeania sp. SIO2B9. The sequence continues at coordinate 8,026 of NZ_JAAHGK010000006.1, forward strand.
GCATATCGTGCATCCAACCCATGTTCCACTTGAGGTTGAAGCCCAAACCACCAACATAAGTAGGCCAAGTTACCATTGGCCAGGCAGTAGATTCTTCTGCAATGCAGAGAGTACCAGGATAGTAACCAAAAATCAAATGATTAACCTGACGGAGGAAATCAGCAGCTTCGATATATTCTACGCCTCCATATTGATTCGCAACCCATTCACCGTCGGGTCTCAAATAGTTGAGATAGACCATAGAAGCAACCGCATCTACCCTAAAACCATCAATATGATACTTTTCAAACCAGAAAAGGGCATTTGAAACTAAAAAGTTACGGACTTCATTACGACCATAGTCAAATACTAAAGTACCCCATTGCTTATGTTCACCTTTGCGGGGGTCTGGATGTTCATAGAGATGAGTACCATCAAAGAACGCTAAACCATGTCCATCTTTTGGAAAATGTCCCGGTACCCAGTCTACAATTACGCCAATACCATTTTCATGGCATTTGTCCACAAAGTACATGAAATCTTCAGCATTACCGTAGCGAGATGTAGGGGCAAAAAATCCTGTAACCTGATAACCCCAAGAACCATCAAAAGGATGTTCTGCAACAGGTAACATTTCAATGTGGGTGTAACCTAAATCCTTGACGTAGGCAACCAAACGATCTGCTAATTCTCGGTAGGTAAGAAAACGAGCATCAGGTCTGAGTTCCGAGACTTGAACTACAGCCTCAGTTTTCCCATCAGGCAGTTTAGCAGGTTCAGCAGCAGAGGCATGAATCCAAGAACCCAGGTGGCATTCATAGACAGAAATAGGCTTGGTGAGGGGGTCAGTGTGGCGACGTTTTTCCATCCATTCTTGGTCATTCCAAGTATATGAGTCTAGGTCAACAACAATAGAAGCTGTTTTGGGCCTTACTTCCTGTTGATATCCATAAGGGTCACTTTTTTCATAGATGTGTCCTTCCCAGTTTTTAACCTCATATTTATAATGTTCTCCAGGGCCAATATCAGGAATGAATAATTCCCAGATACCTGTGTGGCCTTTCCGCATTTGATGTTTACGACCATCCCAATAGTTGAAGTTTCCTAAAATTGAAACGTTACGAGCATTGGGTGCCCAAACAGCAAAATAGACTCCTTTGACTCCGTTAATTTCTGTGAGATGTGCCCCTAATTTTTCGTAGATACGATGATGATTTCCTTCTCCAAATAGTTGAAGGTCAAAGTCTGTGAGTTTTGGAGAACGAAAGGCGTAGGGGTCGTTGATGACTCGTTCGTGTTCTCCTTCTTTGATTTTGAGTTGATAGTTGGCCAGTTCTGGAACGTCTATTACACATTCAAAGAAATGTGGATTATGGACTGACTGCATTGGGTATTCTTTCCGATCTACCGGTGAAATGACCGAGACAGCTTCAGCACTTGGTTGGTAGGCTCGGATTACTGTCACAGTTTTGCCATCTTGTTCTATCTGATGGACACCAAGGACTTGAAAAGGGTCATGGTGATGGTTCCAAACTATTTGGTTAACTTGGTCTGCAGAAATCGTCATGTTTGTCAATATAATTTTGTTAACAATTAATTAGGAAGGCTCCAGAATGGGAAAAGATATGCTAGTCGATGCTTGATTAGCACAGATTCTCCAAATATTGGGCATACACAGCTAATGTCTAAGGGTTAAACAATAATTCAACTTTCACCTTTTTACCATGACAAGTGCTTCTGACACGCTCAATAGTTATAAAAGGATTTTTTGTTTTACACAATTAATGTTAAGTATACAAATTATGAATACAAATTCGTTATTCACTTACTCCCTATCTTGGTGCACTTTCCCTCTCTTGGTCGGTATTCCCATGGTGAGGAGACTGTTCCCTATGGTCCCGGAAGGGGAACGTCGGGTTTGGACTACTTGCGACTGTCGTCGTCGCGGGGTCGCACTGCTACTCCCTGTTCTCAATAAGGTGTAGCAAAAATGCGTAAGATTTGATCTAAGAGGCAGCATTCTGTAGGAAAAAGCGTCAGCTTTGTGTCAGGAAAATGTACCTTATGGTGCAGATATTCTCTCGACATTAAAGAGAAAATTATCCCTAAAAGAAGCTTATATAATTCTATTTTCTATATACCTCTATGTGTTTTGTCTTTATTTATCTATTCTTCCTTTAAATTAAATTTTTGTCTATTTAATCGGTGACTATTGGGACATTTAAATGGATTTTATGACAAATGCGATCGACTATTAAAAAATTAAACTTGATGGGAAATCGTATCTAAATCAGCATAGATACTTTGCAGTTTAATTACAATTGGGAAAATATTAACTAAGATTAATATTAATTTGTACTACTAAATGTTGTATAGCTATTCAAAATAAATTACGATCGATTAAATAAGAACTAAACTGGTATATTAACATTGCTATTTAAAAGTTTTAGCTTCAAAGTTTTTCATATATAATTAAAGTAATCTGATATAATAGGTAATTTTTTACAACAATTGTCAATGTAGGAAATACAACTAAAACTATCAATCAAATAACTTAGAAGCTGATAGATATAAAAATTCAAATTAAAATTTGAATGGGAAATTAAAACATATACTCAAAATTAGATACTGTTATATTTTGTATGCTTATAAATTAGATGTCAGTATAGGTAAATTATATGGTTGCAGTTAGAAGTACATTTTTGGCCCCAAACAATAAGTCCCCAAAAACAAATTTGTCTGTCGTCTCAAAAAAATCAGCTCGCCGACAAAAACTAACGTATGAAGAAAATTTATCTCATAGTAGCTATGCTTCAGAAAATAGTAGGGACTCACAAATAATTCAAGAACAGAATTTGGCTCAAGTCATATCCTTACCTAAGTCCAAACCACTCTGGTTAAAATCTTTGATGGCGACACAACTAACTTCATCCATGGTCACAGTATTATTAGCAAGTACCAGTGTAGCAATTTATGGCTGGACAATTTATGGTCAGTCGAAATGGACGACAGAATATCAACAATTACAAAAACTTAGACAAAAAGAACAACAGATAAGTGTGGCTAATGAGTTATTGAAAAATCAAATAGCTGAACAAGCTTCAAATTCTGATAATGGTTTAGTTTCACAAAATTCTGTAAAGCGGATATTTTTAGACCCAGCACCTCCACGTCCTGCTCCTAATGCTCCTAAACCTTATCTAGAATCTACTTCTGGTCATAAATATCTGCTCAAAACACCAGTGGGATATTAAATAGCATTTCTTACGGAATGCTTTTTGGGGATTTGAATCTTGCCTGAAACTATGAGCTGTGTAGACAGTGAGGATTTAAACCTAAGCTCGATCTTTTCATATAATAAATAACTTGAAATTGGAGATTGTTCTAGAAAATCTTAATCTGCCTTCCTCCTAAAATATTACATCTGCTAGATATGAGATTTGCCAAAATTAATAAAAAGCGTTATATACTTATAAGTCAATTTATGATTAAACAATAAATAATTAACAATGTCAGAAAATCAACAAGAAACTTGCCCAGTCTGTCTAGTTAAAATAGTAGGTGGAGATCGGGTGTTATTTTCTTCTGGACCACCTGGTACTAAAGCAAAGTTATGGGCTCGTGTTTGTCAATATGCTCAAAGACAAGGTTGTATAAATCAAGATCTAGATGAAGTTGGAAAGGTCAAATCTGAAGATTACTATAACCCTGAGATTTCCTAGCATCTTTTCATTTTTTCTTCTAACTTACTTGTTCTTTATAAATAGAAAAAACAGAGGCCATTATTAAAAGAAAATTGTTAATTAATTCGCTTAATTAATATGTTAAGAGTCAATATGTTACCAAAAATATATAAGGCACTAAATCCCTGTATCTATAAATATAAGTAAGAATAACAAGATTCTTAAGCTTAACATATCTTATGGTAGAAATCAGATATGATTTCTATCACCCCTTGAGTTTTTGATAGATTTTTCTTACCTTATAACCCTTGATTTTGATTTTTGATTTATTACTTCCGTGAAGTAGTATAGCGCTACGCAAATACGCTCTTGACATTCCTTTGTTCCCTCACAGGAGTGCCCATTACCTCTGTTAGTAGGTCCCATGACGAGGAAACCTCGCCGGGTTCCGAGTGGTTGCCTCTGTTGGACCCCGCTGAGTCCCACCCCTATTCCCAGATCCGGTGTTCCCTTACAACCGAAATTTATTGTCAAACGCCAAAAGACGTAGTGCTATACAGAAATAAGAAAGGAAAGGACAAGAAAAGAAAGGTAGCTTTGCTAAAAAAAAAGGGGGGTGATTTTCTACCAAGATTTTTTCTCCTAATCTCCTGCCACGCTTCTATTTGCTTTTCTGTGGTAAAAATATTTTTCAGATTATTTCCTAGAAGAAAACTTGGAAGTCCAAGACAAATGTTTTTAGATGGAGGTAGCATCAAAATACTAATTGTCGTAGGATCTTATTTCAAAGTCCGTATATTTCTATATTAATTTTTTCTAGAAACCAGTGCAGTATGCCCAACAGATCCTACTATTAACAGAAGGTTAAACATTTGAAACTCAGAATAACTGAGATAATTTTGACTTGACGTAAATACAGTAGTGATGTTTTTGATTTTTGTTGCATAAGCTTGGTTATGATATTAATCGGCATTAGAGAATAGATACTCTATATGATTTGTCAAATAGTCCTGGTTTAACCATCAAGTAAAATTAAATAATGAATCAGACTGCAGCGTTTATAGGAGGATGTATTCTGACGGGGATATTGATTGTCCTCTTGCTCATGGGTTGGATTGTATTTGGCAAGTCGTCTCCTGATTATCGGACGGAAGCGCCAAAAGCATCCCCTTCTCCCTCAATCACATTTTCTCCTTCTCCAAAAGTATATCCTTCTCCTTCTCCTTTAGTAACTGTCTCACCCCAGCCATTACCACCCCCACCAATTTCAGTCCCTTCAGTTCCTGACTTTAAGGACTATCAGTTGGAACAACAAATTAAAAATCAATCAGAGCAACAACGTTCAGCTTATGAGCAACTGAAAACTCAACTACAGCAGCAATTACTTGATATGCGACAGTTGAAAACTCAGTTAGAGCAACAATGGGCAGAGACACAACAACTGAGACTGCAACAAGATCAACTGAAGCTACAAAATGACCGATTGTTGATTCAAGTCCAGGAGCAAGAACGTTTGATTTCTGGATTGAGTCTACAACAGGGGATAGATAATTATAGCAGAAGAGCTTCAGGTAGTTCTGCGAATTATTTAGAAAAAGGTATACTGTGGTTTATTGGAGGAATAGTCTTAGCTATTTTACTTCTTGGCGGTGGTATTATTTTAGTCGGAATGATTATTTTATTAGCTCAACCCCAACGTCGATCTTCTTACAATGGGAAGAGCACAGCTCACGATATTAATGTTCCTTGGCAATATACTATTTATGAGGAGGAGGAAACTAAATTTTTACCTCCTTATATTGACAGGAAAAGAAAGCAAAAATAATAAAATAAATTTCAATAAATCAGAAAAAATAAAAAGGTAAACAATGATAGAAATAGGTGAGTAATAGAATTGAGTATTGTCCTTTGAGGCATAAATTTCCAATTTCTTTTTTGTAGTATTATTTTTGGTAATTGCTATAAATAGAGCAAGAAAATTTTAACTTTTTTAGCTAAAGGAGCAAATATTTCTTTCACTGTCAGATCATTTAGTGTGCTAATCTAGCATTTTTTATAAATTTCTCTAGCTCTCTAGATGGATATTACTTAATTTGGCATCTATTTATAGCAATTTCAGAAGACAAAAGCGGGAAAAATACTTTCCTGTTTAAGGTTGATTATTAGTCTATGTTCTAATACGAAATTAAGATAAAGTTATATAGAATAAAATTTTAATCAGAGTTGACTGTAGATCAAGACAGACAAGTTAATCAATTTCATAATTATGTTCAGCCTTACATAACATTGGTATAAGCAACTCTTTATTTTCTATATGAATATGTTATTTAATAGATTTTAGTATTAAGAATTTTTGCCCAGCTAGGATGACCAGCAGCTAATTTATAGGAGAAGGAAGAAGGAAGAAGGAAGAAAGCGTTTAGTTATCTACCAGATAAGGAAAAATCTGGTGTTGTCTGAGTTTTAAGTTTTTGATATGTCCGTGCCCTTTCCTCCCACTGCTATACCCTTGATATCTGAAATATCAAACTAGAGAAGAATGGAGTTATTTATAATTGTTACTTCGTGTTAGTTGGTAGTTAATTTTATGGATAAGTTTATTGCTTTACTATAGGTAGATGCTACTATTATTATTTAATGGATTTAAGGGTCAGAAAAAATGATTATTTTCGTGATTAAATATCCTTGATTATTGATGTACCTATTATGAAAAAGCATTTCCTGAGGTCATGCTCTGCAAACAGCAATTTAGCAGTCAGCATTTCCTGAGGTCATTCTCCGTAAACAGCGAGTGATAAATAGCTGAAACCGAGAAAAATACAATTTAAAAGAGTATTTAAACCACTCTTAAACTATTTGGCATTTATAGGCCGGAGATTTAAACTAAAGCTAAAAGCTTTTAACCCAGAGCTAGTTAACACTACAAAAAAAATTAATTGCTACAGTTGATCATTGGATATTCTGACCTTCATTCACTTTTACTATTCTGATAGTTGTATTTGCTTCTCCAATTTTAAAATTTTTGGTACAGGGTTTGTAGAAGCAAAAGAGGAAATGATTGTTCTGATTTTAGAGTAGTTAGTAAATGCAGGAATTAGTTCTGTAGGTTGGTTAATGATTATGACTGGATATCAAAGTACATTGATTTTGATGTTTTGATTTAGTGTAGTGATAAATATATTTTAAATAATAATCTTAATAGCAAATTTTAGTATCGTCTGAGCAGCGATCGCCACAGTAATAACAATGATTATGTGGAAGATTTTACTACATATTCTAGTAGTAAAATAGTTGAATTTATATCGATATATAATTTATCGCATCATCAGAAAATGATAGAATGAAGTGTAAAGTTCAACTATTTAAACTTACTGTAATTATTCAGGAGGTATCAATGTTAACCAAAGAAAATCCTTGGTCTAGCAATTTTATCACAGCAAATAGTATTAAAATCCATTATGTGACTCAAGGTTCAGGCCCTTTGATGTTAATGTTACATGGATTTCCTGAATTTTGGTATTCTTGGCGACACCAAATCCCTGAATTTGCTCAAGATTATAAAGTAGTTGCCTTAGATTTAAGGGGCTACAATGAAAGTGATAAACCAGAAGATAAATCTGCTTATGTAATGTCAGAATTTATTAAAGATATAGAAGGAGTAATCAAAGAATTAGGTTATGAAAAATGTGTTTTAGTAGGACATGATTGGGGAGGGGGAATAGCTTGGTCTTTTGCTTATGCAAATCCTGAAATGGTAGAAAAATTAATTGTAATGAATATTCCTCATCCGGCAAAATTTAGGGAGGGATTAGGTACTCCAGAGCAACTTTTGAGAAGTTGGTATATGTTTTTTTTCCAGTTACCTTTTTTGCCAGAATTAATGCTTGAATTTGATGATTATCAAGCTATTGGTTCTATTTTTCAAAGTATGGTAAATAAATCTGCTGTTACTGATGCTGATATAGAAGCTTACAAGGACGCTGTGGCTAAACGAGGTGCTTTAACTTCAATGATTAATTATTATCGTAATATATTTTCTGGATTTTTCAATCAACAAGAGTGGGGAATATTGCGAATTCCTACTTTAATGCTTTGGGGTGAAGAGGATACGGCTTTAGGAAAAGAATTAACTTATGGCACAGAAGAATATGTGGAAAATTTTCAGATTCGCTATATTCCTAATTGTGGTCACTCGGTACAACAGGAACAGCCTCAATTGGTTAATCAATATATGCGAGAATTTTTGAGTAATGATAATGATTTAAATTGAAATAAGTGCAGAGAGAATATTGATTTTATGCCATTGAAGAAGGAAGAAGGAAGAAGGAAGAAGGAAGAAGGAAGAAGGAAGAAGGAAGAAGGAAGAAGGAAGAAGGAAGAAGGAAGAAAAAAAAATTAGTATTATTACTAATTTATAGTTCGCCTTAAATGATGTGAATAGAACATTAAAATTTTTGAGGAAATAGGAAGCAGTTTCAGGTAATTAGCTAGTTTTGGGGAGAAGCAAAAATTACCATTTAGTTTTCCAATATACTTGGGAAGTAGTAATTATTGTCAGATTTGTAAAACCCTCAAAAATAAACAGAATAAAGTCTGAAATCTTTACCACTATTTCCTCTTTACTGATTCTTAAGATATTTTCTTTATAACTGTAAGCATTTCCTGTGGAATGCTGCGCAAACAGCTATTAGCTTTCCGCAACAAGACTTTCTCTTTAAGAACAGTGTTTAAATTAATATTGACTTTAAGGTCAAGGGAACCAACTTTTGTAGTAAGACAATTAATAAAGCTTTGATCGTAAACTAAAAGCAATAACTGATAGCTGATGGCTGACGGCTGAATGCTTACTTATAACTGCGTCGAATATTACTAAATAAGAAGAATAACCCGCAAAAAAACTTAAGTATTTGACGAAAATAAAGTTTGTCAAAAATTTATTTCCTTGTGCCCTTTCTAATTTTACCAATCCAACGACCACCCTATCTGCCTTGGCATAACAATAATTTTTAACGCCAACCCGCTTATATAATTAATGCCACTCAAATTACTCTAATAATGATTAATCAATTAAGTAATACGATCGGAAATAATCTAATAGTAATAACTATCCTAATTATTATAAATTGGTTATTGTTATCTTCTAATACTTTAGCTCAACCGATTGATAATAGTCGGCGCGAACAACAAGTATTCCAATCCATTGAATTAAATACGAATTTAATTTTAGAAAATGCAAATCCAGTGGAAAAACAACAGTTAAAAGACAAAAAATATGCTCAGATGCAAGAGTCAGAATTTGCATTCTACAGAGCAACAAATCATTTGTTTTGGCAAGATTTTGCTAATGATAGTAGACTCAGTAAATTTGGTAATCCTAATACAAAAACTTGGATTTTAGGAGATTGTCATGTTGATAATTTTGGTGCTTATAATAACGATCAAGGAGAAATTATCTTTGATATGAATGATTTTGACGAATCAATTATTGCTGATTATCAATATGATTTGTGGCGTTTAGCAACCAGTATTATTTTAGTGGCAAATGATTCTACCCTATCTAAATCCGAACAAGAAGAAGTTGTTGATAGCCTTAGTGAAACTTATCTAGATACCTTAGCTTCTTATGTAGGAAATGACGAAGAAACTAAAATATATTTTACAGAAGCTAATACTAAAGGAGAGATAAAAAGAACCATAGAAAAAGCCGCTCAAAAAACACGACAAGGAATGCTATATAAGTGGACTAAAGTCATAGATAATCAAAGAATGTTTGATTTTTCCAGTGAAAAATTAGGTCTTGCTACTGATGCTAAAAAGGCTATTCAATCACGAATGCTAGATTATGGTAAAACCCTTTCCGGAAACCTAAATTATGACCCAGAATATTTTAAAGTTAAAGATGTTGCCCAAAGATTAAATGCAGGTTTAGGTTCCTTAGGAACACCACGTTATTATGTCTTAATAGAAGGGAAAACTGATGCTTTAGATGATGACCATATCCTAGATATTAAACATCAGTTTCAGCCAGCACCTACTGATGAATTGTTCAGCTTATATGACCGGATTAATTATTGGAAAATATTTAATAATAGTGCTCAACGTCATGCTCTAGCTTATAAAGCACTGATTAAAGACGCTGATGACTTTTTAGGATGGATAAAACTTGTGGATAATAATCCTATTGATGGAGATTTTTCTGGTGATTATTCTGTTAGAGAAATATCTCCCTATAAAAAATCTCTCAAAATTAAAAATTTAATAGATAAAAACAGTTTTATAGAAGTCGCTCAACAATGGGGAAAAATTCTGGCTACCAACCATGCTAGAGCAGATAAAGATTTTGATAAAAAATTAGTTTCTACTTCCTTTGAAAAACAAGTAAAAAAAATTACTGATGGTAAGCATCAAGAATTTAGAAAATTAGTGCGTGAAATAGCTTTTAAATATGCGCAGCAAGTTGAAGCTGACTATGATAATTTTGTAACTGAAGAAATAGGGAATAAAGGGAGTAGGGGAGTAGGGGAGTAGGGGAGTAGGGAACCCACCCCTCACCCCTCCTGGGAGGGGTGA